>JALTMZ010000184.1 GCA_027001105.1 Thermococcus sp. | reverse complement strand
GAATCACTTGGAATAGATTTTGTAAGGAGTGTTGATGAGTTCGCAAATCTGCTGTTGAAGAGGGTGGGAACATGATGTACACCCTTTACATTGAGCGCGATTCATTCCTTCATCACTTAGATCCAAGGGTTAAAATAATTTCCTCTCTCCTTGGAATTTTAGCCATGATTCTCTTTAACTCCCCCTATCTGCTCTTTATCCTCTTCATGCTGCTCTCATTTTCTCTTAGATTTCTTGGAAAGATAGATTTTAAAGAACAAATAAAGGTACTAAAGCCACTGACACCACTAATAGTCATAACAATTGCAATATGGCCTTTCATTTTGGATCCAAAGACATTTGGGCTGTTCATCGGATTAGGATATGCTTTAAGACTTGCATCCATGGCCATGATAACATTTGGTCTTTTAATGACAACAACTCAGAGAGAGTTAATTTTAGGTTTCATAAAACTCAAAATGCCCTATGAGATTGGACTAACTCTCACAATAGCTCTAAGATACATCCCAACCTTATTCGGCTTGGCTCAAACGATAATTGATGCCCAAAGATCGAGAGGTCTGGAGCTTGAAAAAGGCAGCTTTTTCTCAAGGATTAGAAAAACGATACCCATCTTAATTCCACTAATAATTGCGTCCATAAAAACCGCCCATGAGCTTAGTATAGCCTTAGAAAGCCGGGCTTTTGGTGCAAATAGAAAGAGAACGTTCCTTCATACAATTCAGATGGAGAAAAAAGATTACATAGCGCTTATTTTTGTGCTTCTGTTGTTTGGATTAGCATTATATGCAAGGTACCAGCTTGGGATTGGATATGTGAAGCTATACTAAGAACGTCTTGGCTTTCTTATCAATAGGTATGCTATGCTCTCCAATATTTTTTACGAATTCTGGTGGGGCCTTAAGAACGCTGATGTTCATACGATAATGCCCCCTGTATCCGCTCGTTCTCAGAACCAGAAGATATTCAAACAGTTCTGGAATTACAAACAGCCGCTTAAATTCGGAATTTAAGTCAAGTTCGTTTATTTCAAGGGTGTTGTGTGATAAAACCAAGAATAGTCCTTTTTCATCAACTATCCTTCTCATTTTAATCAGCTTTTCCCTTGACTGATTTTCAAGAATAGAGAAGTTTGAAACAAAGATAAGGGAATTATCCTCAACAAGCTCCAACGCTGAGGAAAGCTCATCCAGAGTATAGACTTTACCTAAAAATAAGTTCTCATTGTTTTCAGAGAGCTTATTCAAAAGCTTTAACGAGAATCCATTAGTCGGCTCAAGATAATAAGCAGTCATTCCAGAATTAAGGGCATTTGCGAGAGTTGAATACTGAAGGATAGTTTGGGATAGAGCATCTGTAGTCACTACAGCCACCATGCTACCTTCTTCTACCTCACCCACCAACGGTGAGAGCTCCTCAATGAGCGGCACTTTTCTCTTTTCCTCACCAGCTGGTCTGAAGAACATCGGCATCAAAAAGTTAATTCCCTGTTCAGATATTTATAATTTGCGAAAAATATGAAAGAAAAAAGCACCTCAAAGAACCGCCATGATGGAAAGTCCGACCACAATCATTATAATTACCATTAGAATTATTGCTATCACTATTGCAAAGAGCCATGCTATCACTGCTTTGCCCCAGTCTGTGTTAAAGACTGTCTTAACGATCCAGAGAAATGCTATTAGTCCAAGAAGCCCTCCTATGACTGGCACTATTGAACCCAGTATCGCAGAGACTATGAGACCTCCAAGCGTTGCAATGAATGCCTTTCCAAAGCTTGCATCTTCGATTTTTGCAAACTTGGCACCCAGCCAAAGAAAGATGGAATCCACTGCAATAATAACCAAAAACATAACTACTGCCATAGCTCCAAGAGCTCCAAACACAGCCATTGGCCCAACTGGTGCCATTACGGATCACCTTTTTTAAGATAAACATCCAAAGTTTATTAAGCTTTCCTATTCATTGAAGAAAGTTTTTGCGAAAAAGCTTTAAGCATTTTTCCTTAGGTGTTGAGGGGATCAAAATGCTTGAATCAATAAGAGAATTCTTCTGGATTTACTTCATAAGACCTATGTACACAAGAGAAGGGTACAACCCATACAATACGCTCGTATATGCGTTTCTCCTTGGTTTAGGCGTCATATATTCCTACAAATACATAATCAAACCCTTAAAGATCAAAGTTGATGAAAAGCTTTTCTGGGCTGTTACTCCCATGGTTGTCTTTGGAGCAACTGTCAGAGCATTAGTTGATGGTGGAGTGCTGAAGCCAAATCCTCTGATCTTAACACCTGGAATATTTTTCACAGCATTTTTCCTGATCGTTCCTGCTTTAATAGCCGATGCAAAGCTGAAAACATACCCAAAAGTTACGATAGCTTGGGGCACGATTTTGGCATTATATGCAAACTACCTCCTCGTAACACACGTTAAAAGCTTCAAACCGTATGAGCTCACGATTTTCTGGACGGTAATTTTTATACTCCCGGTTCTGATTTTCTACAGGTTTAAGCCTTTCGAGAAGATGTATCTATATCCTGTTTTGGCACATCTCTTTGACATAGGCTCAACGGTTGTAGCAATACACTACTACGGCTACAGAGAAGTCCATTGGCTTGAAAACATCCTCGTTACAAAATTTGGGGCATTCATTTACTACCCGTGGATACTCTTCATCCTAATAGTTGTTTACTATGGATTAAAATACCTCGTGCCAGACGAAGAAGAAAGAAGGTACTGGTATCTGGCAATTTATATTCTCGGCTTGGGTCCAGCGATAAGAGACCCAGCGCAGATGATTTTACAGCTTGCAGGTTAGTCTCTTCTTTTAAGTCAAAATTTTTTATAATTGTATAACGAAAGTACATCCAGAGACATCTGGGGGGTAGTGATGTTGAGAAGGCTTTCTTTAGCTATCCTCCTCTTATTGCTCCTTTCCACAGTCCCCCAGTTTGTACTTTCACAGAAGGAACACAGATAATTGTTGAAGTCAATCCAAATCTTGAATTGTTTGCTGTGGTTTATATACTGGCATTTAATGGGAGCGACCCATTCATAAT
>JALTMZ010000183.1 GCA_027001105.1 Thermococcus sp. | reverse complement strand
AAATAACTTATACTCTAGTTTTAACTGTGCGTTTAATACGGTTTTTAACCTTTGCATCTAAACGAACCGCTTTAATTTTCACCGTATAACCAATATGAAGAAGCACCTTCTCTAATGTTGCAATACTGCTAAATTCTCCATTTTCAATATTTGAAATATGCTGTTGAGTGACGCCAATACTTTTAGCTAATGCCATCTGTGATAACTTTTTCTTTATTCTATACGCAATAATAGGCTTAACTATTTCTAACTTTTGTTCTTCTAATTCCCATAATTCTTTAAAATAAGGATCTTTAAGTTTATCCTTCAAATAATCCTCAACTTTACGTGTTTTCATCTTAATCATTATTTTTCACCCCCTTAAACATTTCTCTACGTTCAATAGCAAGCCTAATTTCTTTCATTGGTGCTTTTTGTGTCTTTTTTAAAAACCCAGTATCTTCTTTTTGTTTTGTTATAATATTTTATTACTTATAATTATAGTTGTTTTTAGTTAAATTTTATAGAAAAATGTATGTTGTTTGTTTATGTTTAAATGATTTCTTATTATTAGAAAATTACTTGTTCTTCGATAAATTTTGTTTTTTGAACAATATTATTATCAGTGTTTTTTTAATACTGTTTTATCTATAGTTTTATTCTAATTTCTTTTATGTGGGTTGAACATATCTTTTTTACTCCTCTTTGCCCTGGCTTGTAGAGCGTTTTTACTAAACCTGCGTCTTCTAGTCTTTTAATTTGTGCGCTTGCGTTGGCTTTGCTTTGTTTTATTAGTTCAGCAATATCGCCAACATCTACTTCTTTTTCTAGGATATATCTTAGTATCTGTAATCTTGTTGAACTTGCAAGTGCTGACGCTACTCTTAGGATATATTCATCTCCGGAAACAATAAGAACACCATTCTCTTCAGTTATACCTATTTTTGTCTTTTTTTCTTCTTTCTTTTCAAGTAATCTTTCTTCTGTTTGCATTCTCCTCTCCTCTTATTAAATAAGATAATATTTTTTCCCAATAAATTTTTTGTGTTATTTATTATTTTGGGTTGAAAAGTATTATATTTTTAGGAGGTATCATACCGTTTCTTTAAAAGCCTGACAATATATATAACTGGTATTATGAACAATAATATGGTTAAAAAGGGGGAAACAATTGACATCGAAATTAGCATTAATCTACAAGGCGTTGGATGAAGAATCAAAAACTGTTCTATGGCATATCGAAGCAGCACTAAAAAAATATGAATATGTGCCTGTAGGTTATATTGCTAGGAAAACTAGATTGCCACCTAAAAGACTTGAAGCAGTACTTTCATTTCTTAATTCAAAAAAACTTATAAGAAGAAGAATAGGACATGAAGTAGGATATACATTAACTTTCTTAGGCTTGGACATGCTTGCTTTGGATTCACTTGTTAAAAGAGGGGTCATTGAGGCTTTAGGCAATAAGATTGGTGTAGGTAAAGAAAGTGACATATATGAAGCACTATCTCCTTCGGGTGAAAGAATAGCTCTAAAACTTCATAGAATTGGTAGAACAAGCTTTAGAAAAACTCTAAGGACACGTCCCTATATTTTTGAGAGACAAACAACATCTTGGCTTGAAGAATCAAAATTGAGTGCACAAAGAGAATTCACTGCTTTAAAAGAATTAACAAAGTATACAAAATATGTTCCATCCCCCCACGCTTATAACAGGCATGCAGTAGTGACTAGTTTTATAGAGGGAATAGAGCTTTACAGGGTTAGAAAACTCACCAATCCCCAAGAAGCTCTAGAAAAAATAATTGAAGTCATAAAAATTGCTTATAATAAAATTGGAATTATACATGGGGATCTTAGCGAATATAACATCATTATATCCTATCCCACGGAGGATCCTTTGATAATAGATTGGCCACAATACTTTTATAAAGAGCACCCCCAGGCACAGGACATACTTAGACGAGACATTCATTATGTAGTTAGGTATTTTAATAAGCGGTTTAATCTTAAAGTAAATTCCGATGAGGTATTTAGAAAAGTCGTTACTGGATGATTCTAAATAACTAACTTTCTAGTTTTGTACTTTTACACCGTAAAAAAAGTAAAAATAGCTTTTAATACTGAATGTTAATTTTTGATAACAAAAAAATAACGATGAACTAATAACCTGCTATGATTGATTATAGAGTAATAAAATAACAAAATAGGTGATTACACGATGATTGCGAGAAACATATTCATCGAAGAAGTACGCTGGCAGCCTCCAGAAAAAGTAGAGGTTGAACTCGTAGAAAGAAAAGGATTAGGACATCCTGATTTCATAGCTGACAGTGCTTCGGAAGAGGCAAGTCTGATGCTTTCGGAGTATTATATGAAAAAATTTGGTAGAATTCTACATCATAATCTTGATAAGACGTTGTTGGTTGGAGGACAATCATCGCCGCAATTTGGCGGAGGAGAAGTGAAGCAGCCCATATACATATTGATTTCAGGGAGGGCAACAACAGAAGTTGTAACAAATGAGGGCATTGAAACTGTTCCAATAGGTCCTTTAATAATAAAGGCGGTGAAGACGTGGATTGAAAATAATTTTAGATTTTTGGATCCACAAGAACACATAATAGTGGACTATAAAGTTGGAAAGGGAAGTGCTGATCTTCGCGGAGTATTTGATGTTGGAAAAGAGGTTCCTTTAGCCAATGATACTAGTTTTGGCGTAGGCTTCTACCCGTTTACCCCCCTTGAAAGACTAGTCTTGGAGACTGAAAGATATCTCAATAGCAAGGAACTTAAGAAAAAGATACCTGAGTTGGGTGAAGATATTAAGGTTATGGGATTAAGGACTAACAGTAATATTAAATTGACTATTGCTGGAGCCTTTATTAGCTTGTTAATAGACGATGTAGACCACTATTTGAGCGTAAAAGAACAATTGAAGGACAAGGTATACGACCTTGCATCGAAAATAGTGCCGGAATATGATGTAGAAGTCTTCTTTAATACGGCTGACATTCCTGATAGAAAAATTCTTTATTTGACTGTCACTGGAACTAGTGCTGAACATGGAGATGATGGTGCAACAG
>JALTMZ010000182.1 GCA_027001105.1 Thermococcus sp. | reverse complement strand
AAAGCATAAAGCAACTTATATTTCCCGATTACATTCATTTAAGTCCCCTGCTCTTGCTAACATTGCTAAGTTTGGCTAAGGGGCTTCCTCTTTACAGGCCCTCTTGGATACTCCTCCTCAAATATTTCCGCTGTGAATTTGTACACCTTCGTATCTGGATCAAGCCAGCAGTCTGGAGGCAGACCAGCTTTCCAGCATGTCTCCGCTAAAAATTCTTCCTCATCCCATCCCCATTCAATCGGCACTTGGGGTAGCAAAAGCCCTGAATAGATGCCTTTTTCGATTATCAACCCATCTCTCCCAATTTTGATTTTCTTTGGTCTCTCCTCTGGAGGTCCCTCAATTAACTCGGGGGGTGTTAATACGCTAACTTCAACAGTTATATTGTCTATCTCATCGGGAGTTACAGGTGGAAAGCGGGGATCGTCAACGGCTGCGTATATAGCAGCCTTTATTGTTGCCTCGACGAGCGGGTAAACCGGCAGGGGAAATCCAATACAGCCCCTGAGTGCTGCCTGTTTTGGAACGCCGTGCCTGTTTAGAGTAACAAAAACTCCCATCTTCTCCCAAAGTTCTTCTGGAGTATCTTTTGGAGGCTTAATAATTTTTCCACTCTTTAAATACTCCTCAATTGCTCTCCTCGCGAGCTTGACTAAGAACTCCCCCCATTCATCTTTGATTTTGTACATATCCCTCACCACATTTTCTTACGTCTTTGGAGTATTTTAAGGTGTTGCGCAAAGCTTAAAAAATTGTCGAGCTTAGCTTAGTTAGGTGTCGAAAATGGTCATCATTGAGTTTGTCATAGTGCCCCTTGGAGAACTCAGTTTGAGTAAATACGTTGCTGAAGTAGTAAAGCTTTTAGAAAAGAGGGGTGTGAAGTATCAGCTGACACCTATGGGGACTATAATTGAAGTTCCTGCAGTTTCAGAGGGTCTTAAAATAATTGAAGAGGCTCATGAGCTCATGTTCAAGCTTGGAGTGAAAAGGGTTTCAACGACGATTCGAATTGATGACAGAAGAGATAAAAAGGTTAAGATGGAAGATAAAGTTAAGTCAGTGTTGGAGAAAGCCCGGGAGGGGTAAAAATTAGGGTCTTGGTTTTGGCAATTGACAGAGATGACGACTTTGGAGTTAAAGCTGGAGTAAAAGGTCCAGTCATCGGGCGAGATCAATGTATAGATGCTGCCCTCAAGCTTAGCTTGGCAGATCCGGAAGATAGTGATGCCAACGTTGTTTATGCTGCTGTTAAGCTTCATGATGAGCTTAAAGAAAGCGGTGAGTTTGAGGATGTTGAGGTGGCTCTCATTACAGGCCACCATGAAGTTGGTGTAAAGAGTGATTTGGAATTAAGCAAACAGCTTGATGAAGTTCTGAAGGTGTTTCCGGCTGATGGAGTTATCCCGGTCACAGATGGGGCTGAAGATGAGCAGATTTTTCCGATTATAAGCTCCAAAGTCCCAATAATAAGCTCGCGCAGAGTTGTTGTTAAGCAGAGTGAGAGCATTGAGACAACATATTACATTATTTATAAATATCTAAGAGAAATCTTGAGTGATCCAGAGGTTGCCAAGGTAGTTTTGGGGATTCCCGGGCTTATACTGTTACTTTACGGAATTGCAAAATTGATTTCTGTTAAATATCCTCAGAGCATCCAGATAGTCTCAGCAACGGTCACTGGAGCAGTTCTCTTTATAGTTGGCTCATATTTCTTTACAAGAGGATTTAGAATCCATATATCTCTAAAAGAGACTATAACAAAGGGTTTTATTGAGTTCATATCACTTATTGCAGGTTTCTTGGTTATGGTTGCAGGAGCTATAAATGCGTACCTCAATCTGGAATACATAGCGATGGAAAAGCTTGGAGGATTGCCAGGCACTCAATTAATTGCAGTCTTGCTTTATCTGAACATCTTAAAGACGCCCTTTGTGGTGGGATTAGGTGTTATGGTGCTTGGAAAAGTCATTCAGTCATATTTAAGGAAAGATCCACATATTTGGTATTATATTACTGGTTTACTTTTACTTCCGGCTCTTTGGATAACCATTGACCTGACTACCTTGTATGCAATGTCCACTGTATCTCCTTATCTGCTACAGTTCTTCAAAAAAATCGTCATGGCAGTGGGGGATGTTGTTGTTGGAACTTTAATTGGGATTTATCTTAGGGAGAAAGTTAAAGGATGGGAGAAAATTGAAATTGGAAAAAGCCCTGAAGGAGTATGAAAAAAGGAAAAAAGAAGCTGAAGAGAAGCGAAAAAATCTTGAAGAAAAATACACATCCAAACTTTTAAAAAAGAAGCATGAAATTCTAAAAAATCTTGAAAAGCTTGAAAAAAAGGATATTTCAAAGAAAATCGATGATAGGATCAAGAAGATCGTGGAAAGGGAAAGAAGGAGTTACGTTGAGACACTGAAAAGGACACTTGAAAGAATTGAGAACATTGAGGAGCTGGGTAGATTCCTCCCAGAGCTTTCTAAGCTCCATATTTCCCATGGAAAGTACCTCCTTTTGGTATTTGAAAAGGAGATATATGCAATAAACAAGCTTTTAAAAGCCGTTTCCGAGGAGTACTCCGAATACATTAGAAAGGTATCTGAAATCAGCATTGAACCAATTGAATTCGAGTCTATTCTAAGTAACATTGAAAACGCCAAGAAGCAGCTTGAAAATGAGGAAGAGGATTTAAAACTTCTAAAAAATCAACTTGGAGAAAAAGAAAGGGAGTTTAAATCAAAAATTGCCAAACTGGAGGAAGAGCTGGAAAAAATTGAATCTAAAATTAGGAGCTTGAACTCTTCGATTGCAAAAGACGAAGTTGAAATTCGATCCAGAATATCAAAGCTTCAGAAGCCCATAAAGAGAATGCGTACTGGAGAGAGGACAGCAAATGAAATTTTAAAAGACAGCTCATATGGGATCGAGCATCCAGAAGAATTCTTGAGTTTTTTAATTAAAATAAGGAGCAGGTTGGAGGGAAAATACAAACAGACCGCAGACTGGATCCTGGAGAACTTAGAATCCAAATCGAGAGAAATCCAAGAGAGAAAGAGAAAGCTGAGGGAGTT
>JALTMZ010000181.1 GCA_027001105.1 Thermococcus sp. | reverse complement strand
CATTTGCAACACTTGAATGCTTCAATGCCTCGATTATGCTCAGATAAGAGTCCTTGAGCTTCACGTATTTTCCGACTATTGCGATTTCAACAGAATCCTTGAGGCTCTTGTATTTAGCAACCATTTTCTCCCAAGCTTTCAATTCGGGTTCTCTATCCTCGAGACCGAGCCTTTTAACGAGGTATTTTCCAAGTCCTTCTCTTTCAAGTAAAAGTGGGACCTCATAAGTGTCTTCAACGTCATATGCGCTTATCACGGCTTCCTCTGGAACATTTGTGAAGAGGCTAATCTTTTTGCGTGCACCTTCTTCGAGAGGGTCTTCACTTCTTGCAACAATGGCATCGGGCTGAATTCCCAAGCTTCTAAGCTCTTTAACGCTGTGCTGGGTTGGTTTTGTTTTCTGCTCGCCAACAACTCTAAGCTTTGGAACATAGGTTACATGGACGAATGCAACGTTCTCTCTTCCTTCTTCAAGCTGCATCTGCCTTGCCGCCTCAAGGAAGGGCATGCTCTCGATATCACCGACAGTCCCACCAATCTCAACAATGACAACATCGTAATCTCTGGCTATTCTCCGTATCCTTTCCTTAATTTCGTTTGTGATGTGTGGAATGACTTGAACCGTTGCGCCCAAATAGTCTCCTCGCCTCTCCTTCTCAATAACGGCGGAATAAACTTTTCCTGTCGTTATGTTGTGATCAAATGTGAGATTCGTGTCCAAAAAGCGCTCATAATTGCCTAAATCCAAGTCCACTTCTCCGCCATCATCAAGAACAAAGACTTCCCCATGCTGGTAAGGGTTCATAGTTCCTGCGTCATAATTGAGATATGGATCAATTTTAATGTTTGTGGTCTTAAAGCCCCTCGCTTTCATAAGAAGTCCTATTGATGCACTTGTTATCCCTTTTCCCAGACCGCTCACAACACCACCTGTAACAAATATGAACTTTGTCATGGCAAAACCTCCACACGTTATGTTGTGGATTGATTGATAAGTGCTTAAAAGCTTTATTTAGAAAAGGCTAAAAATCCTCAAGATGACATTTATAATCCCAGCTAAGAAAATAAGAAAAATTATTCAACAAAATCCTTTTAATTTCTCAAGAACTTTCCCTTTTGAGGGGACAACATGAAAAGGATGAGCATTTTGATTTTTCTCCTGCTTATCATGCCTGCATTGGTGGAGGCTCTTCCGACTGTGAAATACGGAGCTGTCAATTTTATTCCGGTTGCAACGGAAAATGAGCTTAACGAGGTCATTAATGCCAATGAGGGTCAATATATCTTTGTTTACTACTACTCCCCAACTTGTCCTGCGTGTAAATATATGCGAGATAATGTTTTTGCAGATCCCAGTATAGTCCGGCTTCTCTCAGAAAGAGCTGTTCCTGTAATTGTTGACGTTTACAAGGGAAGAGAAGTAACATCACTCCGATATAAAGTTTACAGCAAGGTCCTTGTGATTCAGCCAGATAATTCCGGGTATTATACCCCCAAATCCCCTGGAGAAGAGGTTACAGTTTCAGTTCCTGGAACCCCCACAATGGTAGTTTTCAAAGTTGAGAATGGAGAGAGGATCTTAAAGGGAGTTGCTGTCGGGGCGCTGAATAAACAAGGTTTTGAGTCTTTCATTGAGCAAACCACTGAAAAGAAGGCAAATGTTAAGACCTCAACCCCCAGAGCACCCACCACAACCACTGCACAAACGCAAAATGAGAGCCGTTTAACTTTCGCAGTTCTCCTAACAATTTTCTCTGCTGGTATTTTAAGCGTGTTTTCTCCCTGTGTTTTGCCATTGGTTGTCAGCGGATTTGCTCTGATACTCGCTAAAAGGAATCTTGAACTTATAATACTCGGCATGATTGCCGCATTTTCTTTAATTGGTGGAGCGGCTGGAGCCCTGGGTTCATATATCTCTCAGATTACGGCACTTCTTTATTTAATCGGGGGAACTGGGTTCATCGTTCTTGGCACGATAATGGTAAACGAAAAAGCCAATCTGTACTTCACTTCAAAAATTGGCAGAATTCAACGCTTTGCTGAGAAAAATCATAAATTCAAAGGCAGATTTGCAGACTTTTTGTTTGGAGCATCATTGGGGGCCACTTGGATTGGATGCATCGCTCCATATGTTGGCTTTGCAATCTTAACAGCAACATTAACTGGAAACTTTACAAAAGGAGTCATTGTAATGTTCATTTATGCCCTTGGAATGGGATTAACTTTCTATCTGATACTCAGCTCCAAGGACTTAGCTCAGTGGATAAACAAGAGATTCCTCTCAAATAAACTCACTCTAAGAAGCAGTGACAGGAAACTGGAAAAGGCAGTTGGCATCTTAGTGATTTTAATTGGCATGCTGATGCTTACAGAATTAACCCCATTAAAGCTCTGGAGCTATCTCTTTGAAAAAATTGCATAAAAACAAATCAAGCACTTTCTTCATCAAAATGAAATCCTTCCCCTTCTCTTCCATTGTGGATTTCCTTAATTTCAAAAACCTTGAGCGGGACTCTTTTCAAAGCCTTTCCAACAACAGCTTTTGCAATTCTCTCTGCATGCTCTAAGCTCTGGGCATTGAAAACTTTAAGGGTCAGGTAAATTCCAACCAAACCAACACTCCCAATAACGAAAGCACTCTCAAACGGGCTTCCACACACGGGACATTGGGAGTAGCCAATTTCAACCTTCACGAAGTCAAGCTTTTCTTTATTCAAAGCCTTTGCAACCTTCGATACGGCAACATTTATCGCATCCTCTGGTGTCTCAACGTCTCTCACAATTATTGGGGCTTCTAAAACAACTATATAATCACCCATTTTTCCCACCTCGTCACTCACCCGAAGGCAAAGAGTCTGTTGTCTTCGCCTTTAAACACTCCAAGCCTAACTCCGGCATCAATAAAGCCGTGTGCATAGTTTAAAGCAGCGAAAGCGGTCACATAATCACCTTTCTCATAGTAGTATTTGGCATCACTGTAGTAGCTTTTTGCCATAGTTAAAAAGTCTTTCGCAACAGAATAGAGGAGGCTTTTCTCATGCACTGCTATTTCAAGCTTTTCAAGGGCTTGTTCTGTTATTTCAAAGTATTTTTTTAGTTTTTCTTCA
>JALTMZ010000180.1 GCA_027001105.1 Thermococcus sp. | reverse complement strand
GTGATAAGCCAGGTAACGAAAAGTGCAAGTGAGACCCACATCCTCATATCATCACCCCTTAGTGTATTTGCGTCCATTTACGATGATTTCGCTGGCAACGAGTTTGCCATTCTCTTCAGTTGCAACTATTTTGACACTTTCTCCGATCTTTAAAACTTCTCCGAGCATAACTCTCCATTGATATTCCACTCCGTATTCATCGTGCCATCTGCCTTTTATGTAGACGGTTGTATTGCCAACCACCACGTATTTACCATTAAGATTAATTTCCTTTATAATTCCCGTTATATTAAGGACGTTTGTTGAAAGCAGTTCTTCAGGATTTGAGGTATTGACATTAACATTTTCTGGAGGTGCACCAATGTAGAACTTCACTGTTGCTCTCTCTTCCGTTCCGTATGGACACCCGGTTCCGTATTTGAAGACAATGTCAATGCTTCCGTTACCAAGGACTTTTACAATGTACTGTTTAAAAGCAGTGTAGGGATCTTTAAGTTCTGTCTTGGTTTCTTTGACGATTTCAACGTTCCTCAGGTTTTCAGCCACTATCCTCCAGTCTGAATATGGACACGGCTGGGCATGCTTGAACTTTACGGTGACATTTAGGGTGACCGTTTTACCAGCATTTGGAACATATGCTTCACCTGGAACAACGCAGAGCATATCCGAGCCAGTGTGCGATGTAACATAGCCCACATAAATGACACCTCCTACTGTGATGTTTTCTGAGGGTGCTTTCGGAACGGGAGAAACTTCACTGCTTTTTTTCAGCGACCAGTTTACGATGAACGGCATTGAAGCAAACACTATGAACAGTATCCATGCTATAACTATTCCCCGTTTCATGGTACAGAAGTGTGAAATTGAAAATTTAAACTTTTAGGTTATGTCTCCAAGCAATATTGATTGAAAATAGAACCCCCCAAATGGAATCAAATTTTTACCACCAGAATTTCTTTGCCCTTGGATGATGTCAGAAGCTTTCCATTTTCATCAAAGACCCATGCGCCGCCGAAGCTGTTCCAGTGGCCGTATGAGTTTACTATGAAAGTCATAACTCCTAAGAGTTTGACTCTCCCGCTCATGCACTCAATCTCTTCCTCTAAATTAAAATTGCCCCATGGAGAGCGGTCCATTGGTACAAATATGTAGTCGGGTTTTTTGCGTTTGATCCACTTCAATATGCGCTTATTGTAGAGGTCGCCGCAGATGATTATCGCCACCTTACCAAACTCCGTCCTCACGGTTCTTACGGTGTTGCCGGTGCAGAACTTCATCGGCTCCTGAAACTTGCGGTGCTTTAAGATAACCTCACCTTCCCGGTTGAAGAGCAGCGCGGAGTTGTAAACGCAGCGCTTGTATGGCTCAAGGAGACCGAGGATTACATAGACAGAGTTCTCCTTCGCAAGTGTACTCACCCTCCCAACTATCTCGCCATACAGCTCCGCTCCGCTGAAGTCCCACTCATCAAAGCCCGTGAGGCAGTACTCGGGGAAAACCAGGATGTCGGGGCTGTGCTCCAGTGCCTCCTCAAACCTATGTTCAAACTCCTTCCAGTTCGCCTCAAAGTTCCCGGCTTCAACTTTCATTGGAATTAGAGCTACCCTCATTTTATCCACCTCCATAAATACAGCGGGAGAATCACAGCTAAAGAGATCAAAAATGCAATCTCTGTAGGAGACCTTACGCTCTCTGGGGCGTAAATCATGAACGTTAGCATTTCCAGAAGGTAAATTGACGGAGCGAGCTTCAAAAGCTCCTCCTCAACTTCACCCTTTGAAATACGCTCATAGAGGTAGAAAAACGTCAAAGATACGATAAACCAGCCCAGATAATTTGTCCATGGGATTCCGAACCAGTTTATGGCTGTTGTTCTCTTCCAGACCCAGGCTTTCCAAGAGGTCATTATTGGGTCAACGGAGAGATCAATAATGATCATCAGAAGAGCAGCAAAAAGGAGTCTCTTACTCCAGTTCCTGAAGAAATAGCTTGCTGTCAGATATGCAATGGCTCCAAAAATTCCCCACGCAAAGGGAACAAACAACCCAACACCAAAAATTTGAGGTCTCAAATTTACGTATTCATAGCATCCGAAAGGTAAGCATAGATGCGTGCCGACAATTTCAGCTGAAAATCCAACTATTAACGCCCAGAGAAGAAGTTTAGGGAGAGATTTCCAGGCTCTTTGAGATAATATTGCAAAAGCAAAAAGATAGAGAAGAAGATACACAGGCGACTTTTTCATTATATTTGCAAGAACAATGAATATCAAGGCGATTTTGGTATCAGTTTTCATAGTTAAACCTTCTATGTTTGAGGATATAAGGCTGTTGCCCAATTTTGTGAACCAAAAGGTTTATAAAGTCGAACTACATATGTAATATTAAAGTTACATATGGATGGAGGTTGTGAACCATGAAAAGGAAATTGTTTGGTCTGATGCTGGTTGGAGTTATGCTGCTTACAATAGCGGCTGGCTGTCTAACCACAACGGAAACGATCACTCAGACAACAACGGTCACCAAAACTGCAACTCAACAGCCGACAAATCTTGAAAATGCAGGCGCTGAAGGTGGAGTGGCTACAACGCCCACAGGCTACCAAGCAGTTGCTGATCTGGTTAGTTCATATCCGGTTGAAGAGCTTACGCAAGATGAGATTGATGGAATACTCTGGATGCGCGAGGAGGAGAAGCTTGCAAGGGACGTCTACTTGACGCTCTATGAAAAGTGGGGACTGCAGATATTTTACAACATCGCCACAAGGAGTGAGCAGACGCATATGGATATGGTGCTGGCTTTGATTGAAAAGTACAATTTAACTGATCCTGTTGGAGACAACGGCATCGGCGAGTTTACAAATCCAGAGATTCAAGCCCTTTATGACAAGCTCGTTGCTGAAGGGAGCAAAAGTGTTGAGGATGCCCTAAAAGTTGGAGCCCTTATAGAGGAAGTGGACATTAAAGACCTTGAAGAATGGCTTGCAAAGAGCGACAACGAGGATATCAAGTTCGTTTATGAGAACCTCATGATGGGTTCAAGAAATCATCTAAGGGCGTTTGTTAGAACCCTTGAGAACTATGGTGTGACCTATCAGCCTCAGGTGCTGCCTCGGGATC
>JALTMZ010000179.1:5396-11835 GCA_027001105.1 Thermococcus sp. | reverse complement strand
CTCTCTCACCTCAAAGCAGATATCTTCAACGCTGAAATCACTGTAGCTGAATGATAAGCCTTTGACTTCAAGCATTCCAACCACCGCCTGTTTTCCTTAGCAGATAGGCAAAGAATGGAATTCCAAGGATTGTTGTCAAAATACCAATTGGGATTTCATAGGTCGTTACCGAGCGAGCCAGTGTGTCTGCTAAAACCATGAACGAAGCTCCCACAGTTATTGTTAGGGGTATCAGTGTTTTGTGGTCTGGTCCAAATGCCATTCTAACAATGTGCGGAATCATTAAGCCTACCCATCCAATTATCCCACAGAAAGCGACTGAAACAGCAGTTATGAGGGAGATTATTATGATAAAAGCAAACTTCAGCTTTTCAGTTTCGACTCCAACAATTTTAGCCTCTTCTCCAAAAGACAAGACGTTTAATTGCCAGCGCATTAGATACACCAACGCACATCCAAAAAAGATTACAGGAAACGCAACCTTTACTGAATGCCAGTCAGCGTCTGCAAAGCTTCCCATGAGCCAGTAAACAACGCTCGCCAGCTTTTCATGCTCCATTAAAAACTTCAACAGGGAAGTTAAGGCTGAAAAGAACGCATTAACAATTACTCCAGCAAGAACGAGCGAAACGGGGGTTATTCTCCCACCGATTTTAGCCAGCGATGTCGTCAAGAATACAGCGAGTATAGCAAAGGCAAAGGCTAAGGGTGTTATTCCCAAGCTTAGAGAAAGACCTATAGCTAAAGCAGCGCCAAAAGCTGCTCCCGCTGAGATTCCTAAAATATAGCTGTTAACTAAGGGGTTTCTAAATATAGCCTGAAGAACCGCTCCAGAAAGGGCCAAAGCAGACCCGACAATCATCGCCAAGACAACCCTTGGAAGCCTTATTTTGAAAAGAATGGTCTGATAAACGCTTGGATAGGGAATTTGAACAGTAAAATCGACTCTTCCAAAGCTCATCTTGGCTAAAATTCCAGAAATGACCTGAAGAGTCTTTAATATCACCATATCCACGATGGCAGAGAGAGGAATATGATAAGCTCCAATGCACAGACTTATGAAGAACGCAAAAATTGGAGAAACTAAAAGGAAAAGAAAGAGGAACCTTTTCATAATCAGCCCTCCATGTTGTAGAACCTTTTAAGGAGCTCCTCGTATATTGGCTTCCAGTCTGGATAGTATTCCGGATAAATCGCATGTCCAAAGGCATAGATTCCAGTTATGAATCTTGGTCCATATAACGCTACAGCATCTTTTGACCAGGAGCTCACCAATATTCCAACGACATTTCCTTCTCTGACAGCTTTGATTTCCTGCCATGCTGGGTCGCTCTTTATCTTCTCTACAGCTTCACTGAGCCTCTTTGCATCCCAGTCAACCACTATTAAAACGTCTGTCTTATCTCCAAAGTACGCTATGAGCTTCTCAAGGTCAAGCTTTGGATACTGTGTTGAGAAGTTGTAGTCGAGTGCAACGTTGTGTGCTCCTACAAGCTCAGCGGTTTCAGCATAAGCCGACCCTTTGTAGGAGATGCTTATTGCACCGGTTGCATATTTTCCAACTATCGACGAACCATAGACTATAAGGACGTTTTTCTTCTTGTCTTCTGGTATTTTACTCGCTATCTCAAGCGCTTCGTTGTAGTACTTCTCCAAGAAGCTCGCAAGCTCTTCAGCCATTTTCTCTTTGTCAAAGACTTTTCCAAGGACTCTTATTATCCTGATGTTTTCGTAGGGCATCTTTGTTCCTGTCACATTGGAGTCGGGGATTCCAAATGCCAAAACTTTGAAGCCAAGCTCTTTTGATTTTTCAATAACATCAAGCTCACCTTTGGTAAAACTTCCTTTCCAGCGCCCCATGATTATCAAGTCTGGATTTAGGCTTGCAACGGTCTCCCAGTTTATCCCACTATAAGTTGAGCCTACTTTGGGCTTTTCTCTAATGCTTTCAGGCAAAAACTGATCATATGGTGTGTACTTATCAATCCCCACTATCTTGTCCGCAACTCCCAAGCAGTACATAACCTCCGCCCAGTAACTGCTCAGAACAACTACCCTCTCCGGAACTTTCTCAAAGGTTACTTTTCTCCCCATTGAATCCATGACACTTATTGAGGCTTCATATTTAACCCCATAGAAGCTTTCAAGCAATTCTTTTGCTATTGGCTTCCACTCCGGATAATACTCAGGATAAATTAATCCTCCCATCTGATAGACGCCGACTATTATTCTCGGCCCCCAGTCCAAGAAGGCTTTAGAGCCAGCTAAAATGCCATAGACATGGCCTTCTTTTACAGCTTTAATCTCCCTCCATCTGGGATCATTTTTAATGTCGTTGACTGCTTTTTCAAGCTTGTCCTGGCTGAAGGAGGTTACGATTATAACATCTGCCTTGTCTCCCCAGTAGGCTATTATCTTCTCCAAGTCGAGCTTTGGCCACTGGGTGTCAAACTCCTTATCAAAAGCCAAGTTGTGGGCACCAACGAGTTCAACAATGCTTGCCCATGCGCTCCCTTTAGCATAAACAGTGATTGGACCGTTTATGTCTTTCGGAGCGCTTATGAGAAGAACGTTCTTTTTCTTATCTGCTGGAATCTGACTTGCTATCCTGTTAACTTCATCCAGCTTTTCCTTCATCCAGCTTGCAAGTTCCTCAGCTTTCTCCTCTTTTCCGAAAACTTTTCCTAAAAGCTCAATGACCTTGATGTTGTCCTCAACACTCTTTGCACTCAGGGCTATAACAGGTATCCCAAGCTCTTCAGCCTTCTTAATCGTCTCAGCGTCTTTGTACTTCCCTCCATACCAGTCCACGATTATCAAATCCGGATTCAAGCTTGCAACAGTTTCCCAGTTCAAGCCTTTGAAGCTGCTCCCCACTACGGGCTTCTTTTTAACATCATCTGGAATATACGGATCGTAAGGGATGTACTTTCCGATACCCACAATCCTATCTTGAACCCCAAGGATACACAAAATTTCAGCCCAGTAGCTTGTTAGAACAATAACTCTCTCAGGTGGCTTTTCTATTGTTACGGTTCTCCCAGCAAAGTCCGTAAGCGTTATTGGATATTTGGCTTTGCTCGTAGTTGTTTCAGGCTTCTGCTCCTGAATGCTTTGGGTGGGAGAGGATTTAGCTGTAACCTTGCTTGTTGTTTCCGTCTGATAGTTTTGATTTATACAACCAGCACTGAAGACACTGAAAGCTAAAACTGACAGTACAAGCAAAGCCAAAAATTTTTTGCTACTCTTCATAAATTTCACCACCATTTGTGCTACTGATTTTAGATTTCGTATTATCAGATGAGAATTAAAATGGCAATTTTTAACGCTTTTTAAAACAGAGGGTGTTTAACTAAAGGTTCAAAGAAAGAGGAGAAAATCCAACGATATTCGCAGACATGGTGTTATTGGTTTTAAACACAAAGTTTCAAAAACATCTATAAACTCCTTTACCAAACAGAAAATGGGTGAAAGTTATGTGTCTGGCAGTTCCCGCTAAAGTTCTTGAAATCAAAGGAAAAGTTGCAATCGTTGATTTCGGTGGTGTAAAGAGAGAGGCTCGTTTGGACCTGCTCCCAAACGTTGAAGTTGGCGATTATGTGATTGTGCACACGGGCTTTGCAATAGAAAAACTGGATGATAAAACCGCAAAGGAAATTCTGCAAGCATGGGAAGAAGTTCTAAAAGCCATGGAGGAATGAAAATGGAAGCCTTTAGCGTTTTTAGAGACAAAGAGCTCGCTCAAAAGATAACAAGGCTCATTCACAAGGAGGCCGAAAAAATAGGAAGGGTAGTTAAAATTATGCACGTCTGCGGAACCCATGAGGATACGGTAACAAGGAGCGGAATCCGCTCACTTTTGCCGGAAAACGTTAAAATCGTCAGCGGACCTGGCTGTCCCGTCTGTATAACCCCCGTTGAGGATATTGTGAAAATGCAGGAGATAATGAGGAAAGCATATGAAGAAGGGGAGAGAATAATCCTAACGACATTTGGTGACATGTATAAAATTCCCACACCAAGAGGAAGTTTTGCCGACTTGAGAAGTGATGGATATGACGTCAGAATAGTCTATTCAATTTATGATGCGTATAAGATCGCCAAAAACAATCCAAACAAGCTGGTTGTTCATTTCTCTCCGGGCTTTGAGACCACAACTGCTCCAGCGGCAGGGATGCTTAATGCAGTCGTTGAAGAGAATGTCGAGAACTTTAAGATTTATTCCGTCCACCGATTAACACCTCCTGCTGTTGAAGTGTTAGTTAGACAAGGTACAGCCTTTGACGGACTAATCGATCCAGGGCATGTGTCTACAATAATAGGTGTCAAAGGCTGGGAGTACATCACAACAGAGTATGGAATCCCCCAAGTTATTGCTGGCTTTGAACCCGTTGATGTGCTGATGGGAATCTTAATGCTTCTGAGGATGATAAGGAAGGGAGAGGTAAAAATAGAGAACGAATACACAAGAGTCGTAAAATATGAAGGAAATGTTGAGGCTCAAAAGCTGATAAACAAGTTCTTTGAAGTTGTTGATGCAAAATGGAGAGCTTTAGGAATGATTCCAAAGAGCGGGCTTGAGCTTAAAGATGAATACAGAAACCTGGAGATAAGAAGCTATTACGACGCCGAAGTTCCTAAGCTGCCTGATTTGGAGAAAGGGTGCCTTTGTGGAGTTATACTCAGAGGGTTGGCACTACCTCCTGACTGTCCCCATTTCGGAAAGACCTGTACTCCAAGGAATCCAGTTGGACCATGTATGGTTTCATATGAGGGAACATGTCACATCTTCTATAAATATGGCGCCCTGTTCTGACCTCTTGTACTTTATTTTAGTATTTTCCTCTTTGAAATTTGGCAAGAAAAGGAAAATTAAATCAGAAGCTCGCCTTCTTCGACATTTATAGTCTCTGGAGTTCTCCAGATAAAAGCTCCTTCTCCCTTAAGTACCCTCTTTCTCATAGCACCTGGAGGAACACCATTTGACTCATAAATCAAGCTTTGTATGTCAGGATCAGTATACAGCACAAGTGTTGGCCCTGAGATGTTGAGAATTGACTCAACTGTATATCTTGTTGCCAGTGCCGTTACTCTTCCTCTCATTGGCTGAGTTAGAAGTGGGATAGCAGCGCTTCCAGCTGGGGTATAGCTTAGCACCGCCGCGTCATCCAGACCTATGAATATGTGTCTCCTTTTCCGCACAACTGCTGCAACAATGAGAAACGCCATGCCAACAATTGTTATGCTGTGTGCATCACTGAGATCCACAAGAATGGAGTTTCCAAAATTGGGGGTGCTTCCCTGGAAAAACTTCTCATCAAGGACAGTGTAGCTTTCTCTAATTACCTCTCCGTATTTTTCTTCAGATGAAGCTGCCTGAGGGACGCTTTCAATTTTGCCGAACAGAACATCAGCATAAAGCTTTTCCGTTAGACTCCTGTCCAGCTCATAGATTGTTTGAACTATTGTTACTGCCGTATATGGATCGTCTATTATTCCTTCCTTAGCCATTTTTATTGGATCAAGACCTGTGGGTTTCCCATCTTCAATTTTTATTATGCTCTCAAAGCCTTCCTTTGGATAATTACCTGTGGTATCAAAGATTACTATTCCATAATCCTTCTCAAGGTATTTATCCGCCAAGTACTTCACTATTTTTGTCGGATCATTGTCAATACCAAATATCTTCAGTGTTCTGCCGTGATAAACCGGATCATAATAGATTGCCTGCTCCGCTCCTTTAAGCAGTTCAACAGCAAGTTTGCTATATTTCACACAGATCACCATTTTTAACTAAGCGCTACATGTATAAACGGATATTGGTACACTCGTCTTTGAATAGAAATCTAAATGACCTTCACGATTCTATCTCTCCACGGGCCTATCTTTACCCTGATGTAACCCTTAAGCATTTTGTCGACTTCCCTGTCCCCTGTATACACTCTTATTGGCTTTTTAACTTTTGAGGGAGCTGCAACAACAATGATGTTCTCTTTTGGAATATGTCTAAGAACATCCGGAGAAAACTGCTGATTGCCCCTTCCAAAGAGGAAATTAACTCCCCCCACAACTGTAACAATTATTTTCGGATTTCTGTTAATGAACTTCAGCAAATCCCTTTCTTGAGCATCTTTGACTAAAAGCTTCACTTCTCCATCTTTAATTTCAACGATGTCAACCCCCAAAAGAGTCCCATCAATACCAAGCTTGTCTTTTATCTTTTTTACTGTCGAACCTGCTCCCAGAAAGTAAACCCCATCCTTCAGCTCTTCAACAATAGCTTCAGCCAAAGCTTCAAGCTCTTCACTTTCATCAACGGTTGTTGGCTCTTTTGAACCTTGAACTAAGGTTTCAAGATAAGGGGTTAATGCAGTGCCATAGACCCTGGCTTTTATCTCATCATGTCTGTAAGCATTTTCATCCAAATCAAGGATTTCAC
>JALTMZ010000179.1:5006-5386 GCA_027001105.1 Thermococcus sp. | reverse complement strand
TTTCACGCTCAACAATTTGAGCATTTCCCTTAAGAAATTCAATTAACAGCTTGGCAGCATCTTCCGGAGATGAAGCAAAAATCCCGGAAAACATCTTTACTCCTGTTGGAATTCCAAGGATTGGAACCTTTTTATCCACAACGGAATATATATCTCTTGCAGTTCCATCTCCTCCTGCAAAAACCAAAATATCAACTTTATCTGCCATTAACTTTGCTAAGGTTTTTGTGTCTTCACTTGTGGTATCAGGAATCCTAACTCCAAAAATCTCCTTATAACCAATTTCTCTGTGCTTAAGGACTTGATAAGAAAAATTAAATCCTCCGAAGGCATATTCACCAAGCTCTTTAGGACCTGTGAAGAATTCTATGTCCTTGGAT
>JALTMZ010000179.1:0-4996 GCA_027001105.1 Thermococcus sp. | reverse complement strand
TCCTTGGATTCATCATAATGTGAAAGCTCACTTAAAAAGAGCTTAGCCAAATCTAATGCTATCGGCTTAGCTCCTCTTCTTATCGCTTCCTCAACAACTCCATCAGTGCCTTTTAAGGCAACTTTTCCTCCCATTCCAGCTATTGGGTTGACTATTAAGCCTACCCTCATTTTTTCACCTCATGTACTTCCTTGCAAAAACTGTTAGCAGTACTGCCCACATGAACATTCCAAATATAGCCTCACCAGAAGCCAGAACTCTTCCAATTCCAACAGGATGCAAATCTCCATAACCAAGTGTCGTTGCAGTGACTATGCTGAAGTACACATAATCCAAAAAAGACTTCAAAGGAACCCCACTCCCCTCAACACTTTTTGTAATGTAAAAGAGTATCGGAAATATTATATTCACAGTGATAACCCAGATTACAATTGGCCTCTTCCATGTGGTGCCATATTTGCATGTTAAATCAGCCAAAAGCCACTCCACATAGGGTTCGATCAGAAAAATTTTCCTCTTTCCTCTCTTATACGCAGTCATTCGCTGTTTCCTTTTCGCAACCATTTCCTTGTAATAGTATTCGTCTGCTTTGTCCTTATCCCCTCCCCTTTCCCATGAGGCTCTCGCCAATCTGTAAAAGATTTCTTCAATGTAAGGATTATTAAACTGGCAGTCCTCCAAAAGCATAAAGCCTTCCACATCCAGCTCTGCCACAAGATTTGGCAGAACAGTAAGATTCCAAGTGGTATCACTGTAGAAGCGAACCTTCCTAAAAATTATGTTATTCAAAATTTTAACGTGCACAAACTCCGGTAGCTTAATTCTGCTCTGGGTTACCTGAACATGGCCGGGGATTTCCAGATTTTCCATTAAAAGCTGCCCGTTGAATGCTCTGAGTAAAATCCTGACCTGTCGCTTAAATCTTGGATTTTCATCGAACTGAACCCCGCTTATAGCAAGTATCTCAGCCTTGGCGTGCTTTCTTGAGATATCGCTAACTTTAATACCATGCTCCTCAAGAATTTGCCTTAAAAGAGGATATCTCGAATTAATTCCAATCCTCCTCACACCACTTAAATTTGTCAGCTCGATCCTGCCGTAAGCCTTGCTCCTTTCCCCGTATTCTTCCTCACTTGGCTTTTCCTCACCTTTGATATAGTGAAATGAGTTCATCATGATGTACCTGATTTCGCTGTTTTTAAGATAAATAGAACCTGAAAAGTTCACTTCAAGGGTATTAAACCCGAATATGTTTGATCTGGTTATCATAAGAGTTTTTAAAGTTGTTTTAACTATGATTATTCTCTCGATTGATGATCCATAAATTGTGAGCCCTCCAATTTCTGAGCTATCTACTATGAGGGTCTTTATTTTTGAATTCTTAAAGACTATCGTCTGCTCAATTTTAAGGTCTGAAACCCGAACATCATAAAGATAAACCCCCTCAAAATATGTAATCCCTCTCCTTATCTTTTTGAGGAAAGCTTTTTTCTTTATCTCTTTGATTTTCTCCCCGTATAAGAGCTCGCCCTCCTCATAAGGAATATGTAGTGAGCAGAAATTGGAACCTTTAAGAGGCTTTGTCCTGCACTTCTGACCATTTTCATATACATATTCACACATCATTACTCACCTTTAAGCTCCATTTCTTCTTGCATTGCCCTAATCTTAGCTTTTTCGACTGCTTCTTCATGCTCAATCTTACCCCTGATTCCTTTAACTCTCTTTGAGAGGTTCAATATGACATCCTCTGGTCCATAAAGAACAACCAAATCTCCAGGAAGAATCTTCGTATCACCGCTTGGAGCACCAAGATAAACCTCTTTTTCTCCTACTTTTCTGTAAATTCCAAGAACGAGAACGCCTTCTTTATCCAATTGCAATTCTCTTAAGGTTTTATTTGCAAGCCAGCTGCTTTTTCTGACTTTTATCTGACCAATTGAGTACCCTCGACTTATACCCAAGAGCTGATTGTAGTCATAGATTTTAAGTGAAGGAAAGAATCTATTGAGAAGTCTCCGAATCACCTTTCTCATCATTTTATCTATCCATTTAGATCTTACAAAAAAGTACAAAATCAATAAACCACTCAAAAGTATGATGAAATTCTGCTTAACCTCCTCAGCACTCTTGCCAATGAATGTCAACACAAGAGTAGCTATAGCCGAAGTTATTCCTGCACTGCCCAGAAAAATTAGAATTCTGATTATCTTTCTTCGTATTGGATGCGAAACAACATATTCTGACTCAGACGTTGTAAAACCTGTTCCAGAAAAAGCAGACTGAGCCTGAAAAGCTGCAACATCTCTTGAGAGCCCAGTCATCTCTAATGCAACCGTTCCAATTCTAACAATTATGATTGAAATAAGAACAACCAGCAGGAATGATATAAGGGCTATCAGGGGACATCACCTTCCAGATTATGTATCTCAGACAGAACATAATTAAAGATTTCTGCTCTTGAGCTTCCTCATGTAAAACTTTCTGCCTTCATATTCAAGCTCAATAATCTTTCTTTCCTTTAAAAGCTTCTCAACAACGCTCCAATCTGCATTGGCCTTTTTGAGAAAGTCTTCAACGGCATCTTCTCTCATCGGGTGGACAGCCGTTATGCTCAGTAAATCCTCCTCAATATTCCCCGTAAAAGCAAATGCATTTCCCTCATAGCCAATGAGGTACTCCACTCTGTCACTTCCTAAAGCCTTAGCAAAAATCTGAAACGCTCTGTTTATCGTCTCCTCATTAGCTGGCCTAACCCATTTCTCCGCTGGAGGTCTCGTTGGAATAGCTATGTAAGCTATATCTGGCTTAAGTTCCTTCAAAAACTCAGCAATCTTCTCAAATTCGTCTCCATAATCAACTCCATCAATGAGCATAGTTTCTGTTACGAGTTTTCCGTTGAATTCTTTTCTGAATTTGAGCATTCCATCAAGGATTTCATCGAGCTTTAAGCTTTTGTGTGGTCTGTCAATTTTTCTCCACAGCTGCTCGCTTACGGCATCAAGCTTTAGGGAGACGAAATCAAACTTCAATAAATCTCCCCTAACATCCTCCCTCCAGATTAGAGAGGAGTTAGTTAAAATTGCCAAAGGGATTCCAAGTTCTTTCAGAAGCTCAGCTTCTCTTCCAAGGTTAATGTCCAAAGTCGGTTCACCATCTGGGACGAATGTGATGTAATCAACGTGCTCTCCTTTTGCCCTTGCTTTCTCAACTTTTTCTTTAGCTTCCTTAAGGATTAACCCAGGGTTATAAAATGCCCTTCTTTCAACTTCCATCTTAATTGTTCTCCCAATTTGGCAGTAAACACAAGCATATGAGCATACTTTATCTGGAATGTTGTTTATGCCCAGGCTTTTTCCCAATCTGCGAGATGGAACGGGACCAAATGCTATCATTGACTTTCACCAAAATTAGGTGAACCTAATGGTGTATAAAGATTTCGAATAGATTTATGAAGTTGAACAAAACAAAGAAGTAAACTGAAAAATTCAAACATGCTTTGACTTCTTCTCTTCAACTTGCCTCCAAAGCTCTTCAAAGCTTTCAATAACCCTTTGAAGTGCTAAATTTAGATCCCTCGTACTCGTAAAGAATGCAACTTTATTGCTCTGGTCTCTGATTCTCAAGAAGTTAGGGCCCATTCTGAATGCCGCCAGCACATCAACATCCTTTAGTTGTTCAATGACAGCCCTAAACTTCCTAGGATCACCGTGCTCACTTTCATGCTCCTCCATTTCCTTAGCTCTGTTTGGTCTCTTTTCCAAGAGCTTTGCAGTTCCATCTTCTAAGATTTCGTAGATTAAGAAGAACTCTGAGTCCCCATAGTGAGTGTCTGTCAGCTTTTCCTCATTTTCCATCCCAAACGCTACCCTAAGCTTCCTCATTTCCTCACCAAAAATTAGGTAACCCTAATAAAATATAAACTTATTGCATAAGCTTGCGGAAGTAGCTTTTCATTGCAGACCAGTTGAGGGCAACATGCACAACCGAGAGTCCAAAGAAGGCAAAGCCAATATAGGTATGGATAGTCTCCATCAAAGATATCGGCAGAGAAATCCCTAACTTTGCAAAGAGAGGATCTATGAGAAGGAAGATACCTGTTATCCCAGTTATCAGCCACCAAAACAAAGAGAGTCAGCGATACCCACATTCTAAGCTTGAAGCTCATTTTATCACCCCTTAACGAATGTTTTGCCGTTTATCGTTATCTCATAAGCTTTCCATTCCCCATCTTCATAGGTGGCTTTGACCTTGACTTCCTCCCCAACTTTAAGGAAGGCAAGCATCTCCCTCCAGTTGTACTCTATGCCCTCTTCACTTCTCCACTTTCCTCTAACTGCAATTTTAATTGAGTTAACAACAAAATAATGTTCTCCAAGGTTTACCTCCTGAATAACACCTGTTATAATCTTTTCAGTTATGTTAAGTTCAGGAACTTGAGCAGAAGCATTTGTAACTTCCTCTTCTGATGGAGTTCCAATGTAGAAGTAAACTGTGACTCTTTCCTCTGTACCATAGGGACAGCCACTTCCATATTTAAATACTACATCAAGCGAGCCATTACCAAGAACCTTAACGGTGTACTGCTTAACAGCTGTGTATGCATCAGCCAGCTTGGTCTCACTCTCACTGACAACTTCAACATTGACAGGATTTTCAGTTAAAATTTCCCAGTCAGAGTAGGGACATGGTTGGGCATGCTTAAACTTAACCGTAACGTTTAGTGTAATTTCACTACCGGCCTTGGGAACATAAGCTTTGGCAGGAATGACGCAGAGCAAGTCAGAACCTTCATGAGAAACCGCCGAGCCAATGTAAGTTATTCCTCCAAATGTAGTGGCCATATTTGAAGAAGAGGGTATTTCTGTACTGCTTTCAATACTATTTTCAGCAATCTTAACTGCAAAAGGCATTGTAGTAATGATTGCACAGATTATGAAAGCAATTGCTATTCTCCTTGTCCATACATTCAATCCCCCTATACAGGCAAAACTTA
>JALTMZ010000178.1:1539-11840 GCA_027001105.1 Thermococcus sp. | reverse complement strand
AAGGGTTTCTTTTATGAAGTCCTTGGCTTCTTCGCTAAGCTTGTCCTCTTTCACTTCCTTACCGAATTTGTCATACACCTTTCCATCAATTATGCTTATCTCAAAGACCTCATACATCATCTCATCCTTGTCTTCGACTTTGATTCCGTGATCCTTTAAGTGGCTTCTCACGCTGTCAATGTCAACGTACCTGCCGCATTTTTCACATTTATAGAACTGCCAGAACACAAAGTCCTGTCCAATTGTTAGGTTGTTCTTCAGGTGTTCGATGAACCTGCCGCCAAGATATTCGTAAAAATCTTCCTGCATGAGCTTTCCATCTTGCTCCACAATCTTAAACCCTCTCCAGACTATGTGATCGTTTATATCCACAAGAGTGCCCCTAAGGAACTTTGATGTCATGATAAATGTGCCGTTGTGAAGGTAAAACGTCCCCTTGTTCGGTACAACCACTATGTCAAGTCCTTCGCCCTCTTTCACTTCACTGAGCTTTTCTGCCTCTTCTCTGCTGTTTGCTACCCTAATTCTGATCTTTAGATCACTTTTCTTGTGTCTTCCGATTATCTTGTCCCTACTCAAATCCCAGTGATAGTCATCCAGTGTTCTAATTCTGGAGTAAACTTTTCGAAGTCTTGAATCGAGCTCACTATACTTCACATCCACCACCCAAAAAGGGAATCAGGCTTGGGATTAATAAGTCTTCCCGGAAAACTTTAAAAGGGCAATGGGGAGGGAGAGTTAAAAATACTCTCTCAATACCACGTCTCAGCTATCACATCGTGCTTGTGAATACTCTCAAGGCTAACAACCCTAACGTGTATTCTGCCCTTAAATTTCTGCTTTGCTTTGAAGATTATCTCCCTGGCAACATCCTCCACGAACTTTGGATTTTGGTACATCCTTTGAACGACAGCATTCTCATCGACGGTTTTCAACAGCGTGTATGTTGGAGAACTGAATGAGCTCTCAACAACTTCAACCATGTCCTCAAGCGGTATCTCCTCATCAAAGTCCGTCTGTATTTCAAGAGTTGCTATTGCTCTTTGAATGTGTGTTTTTCCTTGATTGTTTGCCATCGCATGGGGGCAGGCTGTGTTTCCTATGACCGTGACCTTAAGTACTTTTTCGAGTTTCCCTTTTGTTTCATCTTTTATGACCCCAACCTCAACATCGTAAGCTTCCAGGCTTATCTTTTTACTTGCGGGGGTTTCTTTCCCAATAATTAGGTGCGTCTTTATCCAAACTTCGGCCCTCTTGTGTGGGTGTTTTTCCTCCAATCGCTTGATTATTGCAAGCTCAAGCTCCTCGAGGGACGAATGAACCCTGCTGACCTCTTCTTCCACAGCTTCACTCATGGTTTCCGTTATGCTTTCCACGAGACGGCTCATATGTATTCCCTTTTTCTCCTCAGGAACATCTATTGTTATCTCAAAGGTGGGGATAAAGGTGTAGAGCTTTCCTTTCCAGTTAATCTTTGCTACAGTTCTGAGATTAGTTATACCAACCCTGTGGAGCTTCTCTTTAATCTCCGGAACTTCCTCTTGGGTCTCAAAAATCTCACCCATTATTATCACCGCCAAGTTGAACTAAACAATCGGCTTTTTAACTCTATCTCAGAAATTTCATCAGGTTATCATAGCTTTTCTTTGCGATGTCTATGTCTTTGCTGCTGAGCCTTTTGGCATATTTTGCCTTCTCAAATATTCTTGTAAGCGTGTGCAGATCCTCCAAATCCTCGAATATATTTCTCAGCTTTTCTTCATGCTCCAAGTGAGTCCAGCTCTTTTGATATGGATAGCCCTTTAAAATAAGCCCTGCAACGACGTTCTTGTACATCTTTATTATCCTCTCTTCAGGTGTCCCTTCAATTGTGTCAAAGGTCATCTGAGGGTTGAATTTATGGGGCTCCCCCATAATTATGATACGTTTCTTTCGTCTTTTAACTGCAGTTAGAACAATGAGAGCAGCTATGATAAGCGGAATAGCATACGCATATAGGGGCAGGGGCTTGTAATAGATCATAACAGTCTGGTTAAGCCCAAAGCTCATGATCCATTTTGGATACCTTATAATGGGAGCTTCTCCTCGAGGCAAATATCGAGGTTTAGCTGTGAGGAGTAGATAAACGGCAACAACAATTGCAAATAGGGTAATAAACTCCGCAACGTTCCTCCATTTATTTTTCTTTCTTGGAAGTCTTTCACTCGAAATTCCGGTTTCAAAGAGAAATCTCAATGCTATGCCCATAGCTATGAAGAAAAAGAACCCCCATGCTAAGTATATCCACTCAATGTTAAAGGAAGAAGCCTTGGATCTAACCGTGTATTTGTGGAGCGACGAGAACAGTATGAGAAGTATTACAAATATGACCAAATAGCCTATTGCACTTCCTTTTTTATTTCCTCCCCTGCGGGCAGACATTTGCAGCACCAGCTTCATCTACCGTTAAGCATGTAGTAGATGGTTCTTAGTGGGATACCAAGCTCTCTACTTATCTCTTTTGGACTCTTTCCCTGAGTCATGAGCTCTCTGATTCTGAGAAGAACAGCTTCGTCATACTTTCTCGGCCTGCCTCTCGATTTTTTGATCGGTACTACCTCAATACCCATTTGCCTTAGTGCTCTTATAACCCTCTTTGAGACCTTTGGGTACAGGCTTGGGGGGCAGCCTATGAGTTTTACGTTTGGAGCATTTTCCAAGATTCTCACAAGTATTTCTTTTGTAGGTCTCAGGTTTATATAAACCTCCCTCACATCCTCATTAAGGAGCTCATCTATTTTTCTCAGCAACTCCTCGTTGTTCCTCGCAGTTATCTCAACCCTCACAATCTCTCACCCCTGAAGAAGCTCCAAAAACCTCTTTGCTTTATCGCTCTTTGGCATAAACTTCTCAAACTTCTCTAAGTTAGTAAAGAGGGGCTTATGAAGACCAGAAAGGACAAGTTTTCTGATAGCCTCCACAAGCTTATCCAAATCCAATCCGAGGAGCTCTGCAACTTTTTTCTCATCAAATGGGCTTACACCATACAGTATTGCCCCACCAAGCAGGTAGTTCGGTATGTTTGAGATCTCGCTTCTCTTTCCGCTGAGCATCTTTTCAATTTCACACTTCTGAATTATCATCATGCTCCCGAATCCAGTTCTGAACTCCTTTTCTTTCATAAACGGCAGATCGAAGATTGAATAATGACAGTCAATGCAGAGTTTTATGTCAGGATATAACCCAAGGCTTTCCCTCTCTTTTTCTGAAGTTAAGAAGTAGTATCTGAAGAGATCAAGCCCCAAAAGCTCTGGCCCCTTTTCAGGATCGAATGCAGCATAGGCAAGTGCAAGGTTGTCAATCGTATAGTGGTTGTTGATAAGGACGCCTTTTGTCTTCACATAACTTAAAACTCTCCAGCGGAAGCGTTTTCCAAACCTTTTTCTGAGCTCACTTTCTATATCTGCATCCGTAGGAATATCAAGCCTTGTCTTTCTCAATCTGCCCTTATCCCAATACTCCACCTCAATTCTGAAGCTCTTCTTCCTTACAACTCCTTTTTCCCTCAGCTTTGATTTTATGAGCTTAAATGCTTCTCTAACTTCTACACTCTCCTGCCCAAGAAGCCTTAAAACATCTCCAGAGTATGCTAAGTGAGGCAGCACGTCAATTCTTCCAAGGACTGCTGGTTTTTTAACTACCTTTATCTTTTTGATCTCTTCGTGTTTTCTAATTGTTTTTGGATCAATCTCCCTGTTTCCAATGTAAAACGAATAGTTCGCTGAGATCAAAGCCAATGCCATTTTGTGCGCTACTATTGCACTTCTCAGCCTCTCAAGAGCCAGAATCCTGTTGTGCTTCTTCTTGTACAGCCATCTTATGTGGGGATCCTTTTCCTTCTTATCTATCCCCCTAACTGAAGGCACGGTTTCTCCAACTCTTCTTGAGAGCTCTTCCTCGAACTCTCTCAGAATCTCAAGGTTTCTGTTAAGGTAGAAAACAAGAACGGGAATGTCAAAACTCTCAAATAACCCTGCCATATCAATTCCAATATCGTCCAAAATCTTGTTCACCTGAGCGACCAGCTCCTCAGTGGTCGTCATGGCAGCAACTCCTCGTTCGCAATTTTTTCAGGCAGGTACTTCTTGGCGACGAACTCTAAGCTTTTGTTAGCCAAAGCCTGTTGCTCAATTCTTACTCCCCACTGTAAGGCAAGCTTTAATTGTCTCTGCCACTCCTTGGTTTGGAACCATGGATAGTTCATCTCCTCGATGATCCTCTTGTAGTCTCCCGTTGGGCCGCCTTTCTTATTCGGCGGAATTCCCTTGAGCTTTTCTGTAACGTTCTCTAAGCCATATTTCTTGATGTCATCCATGGTCATTCCAACGAATTTTGCTTCAGGCGTTGCAAGCTTCTCACTGAGGTATGCGAGATTGATTGAACCCTGCTTTATCGTTGAGTAGATGTACCAACCGTATGGGTCGCCATCTGTAAAGACTATGATTGGTAATCCTTCTTCGTAGTGCAGACGGTGGATTAATCTTCTCACACCTCTTGAAGCCTGTCCTTGAGTTGCAATGATCAAAGCTCTTTCCTTCTTCGGGAACTTTTCTTCAATCAGACGGTCAGCCATAGCTGCTGTCTCTACGACTAAAGCGTAGTCAACATTTATATCAACGAACTGAATGTGTTCAACTGTTCCTGGAACAGCCCAGCCGCCCATACCGAGCTTTGAGGTGTTGAACTCATCTTCGCCATCTCTGATTGTTATGTCTCCGTAGACGTAACCTCTTCTGTCAGCAGTTAAGTGCATCTCTTCTCTTAGGACGCCAAGCATCCTCTCCAAGTCTTCAATAACTGGGTCGCTCTCGCTCTGATCTTCAAATGTGTTTTCCTTGGTTCCGGGGATTGTATGCTTGTTGGCATAGTAGGCTTCTCTCAAGCTCGCGTGCTTTCCTTCACTCACCAATCTTTTTACATAAGCTGCTATTAGCAGGGTCTGCATGAACTTTCTCGCATGAGCAACATTGAGAAAGTATCTCCTTGAGAGCTTATTTCCCATCCTGATGACTCTCTTGACCTCGTCAAAGTAAACGTTGTTGAGTCCCCTTGTTGGGATGTCAAGGTAAGGGTTCTTTCCTTGTCTGACCTCTTCAAGGATTTCTCTTCCAAGCTCTTCCAATTTGCGGAGAACTTTCTGCGGATCATATGCAAAGCGCTCCTTCGGCATTTCACGCTTCAGCATCTGCTTCAACCTCCGCTGGCTGTTCTAATGTCTCCTCAACAGTTTCAAACTTCCTCTCAATCAGACTGATGAAATATTCCTTAACTTTCTCCTCAGGCTCACCTGTTAAAATGCTTAAAGCTCTCGCTATTTCAGGAACATACTTCTGAAGTGTTTTCTTTCTCTTAACCTGATACAGCTTTCTGTGTTTGCCGCTTAAATATGTCTGCAGTCTTCTTGCAGCTTCCATTATTGCCAATCTTATCTCCTCATAAATTTCATCTTCATTGGCTATGCTCTGCTTCCCTGTTGAGGTGTAAGGAACGTGGACGCTGATGACATTGATTAGAAGTGTTAGAGGTGCTCTATCCAGATCTTCAACCTTATACCTCTTCCAGTCTATACTCCTTGCTGCCGTTGTTGTTACACATGCGCCTGCATCGAATAAGAGCGGAACCCTGTTGGCGTATCTGAGCAGATTAAATGAGCTTTCAAGCTCACCACCATATGCCAAGCCAATTTCAACTTGGAATGGAATACCGCCGCGGTAAACCTTAGGTGGTCTCGTAACTGCAGTTACAAACTCTGGCTTGAGGATTCCCGTGAGACCTTTAACGATGTTTTCCTCCCCAATCGGTCTCAAACCGTGGGTTGGAGGCGCTAAGAACTTAATGTACTTAAATGCTTCCACTATTTCTTCAGCCTCATGCCAAGTGAGCTTCTCTGGGGGTTTGTCCATGAGCTTTTGAACCTCTCTGATAACTTTCTTTGCCCTTCTCCCATAGCTTCTCAGAATTAAATCCACTTCACCCTTAGCTAATCTCTCAAAGAGCTCATCTTTTATTCTCTTGTCCTCTTCGCTGTTGATAAGCCTGATTGCGGCTATGTACTTGATGAGCTCATCTATCTTCCTATCGCTGATTCTTGAGAACTCAGAAATCAAAAATCTTTTTACGGTGTTTTTTCTTGTTCTCTTCGCCATTCTGTAAACATCATCTGTCATAACTCCCCTTGGATGCGGCTTCATCTCTACGGGAGGTTTTGGAACTTCTTCACTTGAGCGTGGGAAGACAATAAGCTTCCCATCAGGCTCAATCAGTTCAATATGAGCGTGGGGATTTGCTATAGCAGTGAGCTTGAGATACCAGAAAACACCCTGCTTTGAGCGAACATACTTAACGTTCTTGACCTCCAGCTCTATTCTCGTTCCTCTCCAGCCTGTCGGATTTGGATGCTTAATCTTCTTGACGATTTTACCCTCATTCTTTTCAACATCAATCTTAACCCATGCCTCAATTATCTCGTCTCCACCCGTTGAGGTTATTACGCGTGTTGCCTTTCCGCTTGTAATTTGAGCAAACATCACTGCACCGCTGATGCCTATACCTTGCTGGCCTCTGCTCTGTATATTTCTGTGAGCCTTTGTACCGGCAAGCATCTTTCCAAAAACGTGAGTTATGAACTTCTCCGGAATTCCAGGGCCGTTGTCCTCGACGATTATCTTGTAGTGCTCCTTCCCCAGCTCCTCTATTTCAACCCTTACATAAGGCAGAATTCCTGCTTCCTCACATGCATCCAGGGAATTTGTAACGGCTTCGTGAACTACTGTCGTAAGGGAGCGAATTTTCCCAGTGTATCCTAACATTGCGGCGTTTCTTCTGAAGAACTCGCTGACACTCTGGATTTTAAATTCTTTAAAGAGTTCTTTAGCCTTTGCCATAATAAACGCCTCCTTCAAGCTCCAAATCCTTCTTTCTCCTTTCCAGATACTTATACACCGTTCCGTGGGGGGAACCCTTCGCCAGCTTTTCTATAGCCGTTTTGGCGATCTCAACCTGAATAGGGTTCCCGATGATGGCAACTGTTTTACCGTAAACACTAATATCAGCACCGCTCATTTCCTCAATGATCTCTCTTGTCCTACCTTTCCTACCAATAATCCTCCCTCTGATTCTTGGCAGAGCATTCTTTTCGTTTCCGATGATTATGTCGCTTAAGTTAATTATCTCAAGAACTTCACCTTCGTTGAACAAGCGGAAAGCCCTCTCGGGTGAAAATCCTCTACCAATAGCCATTACAACATCTCTTGCTTTCCATACTGCTAATGGGTCGTCTGTTTTTTCAGTTGAGCTTATGAAAACTTCACCAGTTTCACTATCCACCTCAATTTTGGTCTTTGTAATCTCCTCAATCTTCTTCTTGGTTGAACCTTTCTTTCCAATGAGAACCCCAATTCTCTCTTTGGGTATTCTCACAAATTCTTCCTGCTCACCAAAGGCTTCATAATCTATGCTCTCCTCAAACTCACTTCTCCTCTCCCCTTCTTTATCAACATACTCATACTTTTTGAGCAGCTTATCAAACTCATCTCCCATATCAATCACCCGTCAGCTCTTTGAACTTCTCCTCAAGATCATCAACAGCAACCCCTTTCCTACCGAAGTAATTGATGATATTCCTCAAATCGCGATACAGCAGAGTTAAGCTCATCCTATTCCTCTTCACAGTTGCCTGAGACCAGTCAATTATTACGGGCCTTTCCCAAATCAAGATGTTGTACTCGCTTAAATCACCATGAACCATATCTCCCCTCTTCCAGAGCCTCTCTATTGCGTTCATCGAGAACTCATAAAGCTCTTCGAAGTCTCTCTTTTCCAATACCTTTTCCACATCTTTTAAGCGCGGTGCGGGAGTTTCATCTCCAATGAACTCCATTATTAAGATGTTGTTGCGGAAAGCAATTGGTTCTGGTGCTCTAACTGCATATTTCATCGCCCTCTGCAGATTTTTGAATTCTCTCCTTGTCCAGACAAAGACAAGCTTTCTTATGTCTTTGGGGAGGTAGCCAACTCTTGGATCAGCTGCTAAATACTCCCAAATTCTTCTGAATTCTGTTGTGTAGGTGCGGTAGATTTTAACTGCTATTTTATCGCCTTTGCTGTCAGTTCCCATAAAGACATTTGCTTCTTTACCTGTTGAAATCACTCCCAAGAGTTGCTCTATTTTGCCCCTCCTGTGGAAGTAGCTTAAGGTTTCAACGGTTGTTTTGTCAAATACCTCGCTGAAAACTTTGAACAGTTCGCTGTCCTTTTCCCTACGCTCGTCTAATCCAAGTATCTCTGCAATCTCCCTATCAAATCTCTCCATAGAACATCACAGCGTTAATCCACCGGTTAAAAACTCCTGACTTATCTTTCCTTTTCTTATAAGCCAATCGACTTGGGTTCTTGTATATCTATACACAATGTCGCCTCTCTTGTCCGTTTGGACAGGCCAGGGCTGGACTATTACCAGGTCCCCGACCTTAATCCACATCCTTCTCTTAAGCCTTCCAGGGATTCTGCATCTCCTGACTTTTCCATCCTCACATCTAACGTCCATCCATCCAGCTCCTAAAGCCTGCTCGACAACCCCAAAGAGCTGGTTCCCTTCCGGAAGGGGAACCCTAATAACCTCATCACCTTCAACTTTCCTATTGTCTCTTCTGGGTCTTGCCATGAGCATCACCTCCAGTGATTAAAACTTATGCATTTATAAGCATAAGCTTTGCAAAAATTTTCCACAGAAACATAGATGCGAGACTTTAAAAATTTTTGCATGCATAAAATTGGACATAAGAATAGGAAATAGAATTCATTCTCCAAAGATCTTCTCGATCATCCACTTTTCATCGAACTCTTTTAGGTCATCATACCCCTGCCCAATGCCCACAAAGAGTATCGGTGCTCCAATTGCGTGGCTTATACTTAACGCTGCTCCTCCTCTTGCATCGGCATCAAGCTTTGTAAGGATTACCCCATCGATCTTCACTGCTTCATTGAACTGCCTCGCTTGTTCAATTATGGCATTTCCTGCCAAGGCATCGCCAACGAAGATTACCAAGTCAGGCTTTGTAACTCTAACAATCTTTTTCATCTCATCCATAAGGTTCCTGTTCAGTTCATTTCTCCCAGCTGTGTCGACTAAAACAACATCAATGCCCCTTGCTTTTGCGTGCTGGATCGCATCGTAAGCCACAGCAGCTGGATCAGCGCCATAGCGGTGCTTAATTACTCTAACACCGACTCTCCTTGCATGCTCCTCCACCTGCTCAATTGCTCCAGCTCTAAATGTATCACTTGCCGCTATCACTGAACTTAAGCCATGTTTCTTAAGCCAATGAGCGAGCTTAGCTATTGTGGTTGTTTTTCCAGAGCCATTGAACCCAACAAACACTATGACAAAGGGCTTCTCTTTCTTTGTTTTTATTCTCTCAAGGAGGTTGATTTTCCTCTCAGGTGTGAGAACTTCAAGAACAGCATTCCTTACAGCGTCTTCAACGATCTTTTTCTTATCCGTTCCAATCTTAACTTTTTGCCCAACCAACTGCTGTTTGATTTTTTCCTTCAGCTCTTCAACGACCTCTAATGCCACATCTGCCTCTAAAAGCTCCAGCTCCAAATCCCACAGAGCCTCTTCAACGTCTTTTTCCTTTATTTCAGTTTGAGCAACCTTATCAACAAATGAGCTTAACTTTTCTTTAAGCTTTCCAAACATATTTCACCACCAGAATTGAATTAGGTGGGGAGTTTATAAGGCTTCTCAGCACAACAGCTTTTAAGGCATTTGGCGAATTCAATTTCATGATTTAGGTGTTCATGTTTAGTTAGGACATTGTGTTGATAATCTCATTCAAAATACCCCTAATCTCTCCTAAGAATAATTTCCAACCGTTTCCGAGAAAGTCGTGCCCCAGATAGACAGTTCTAATGAACAGAGGCACTTCTCGTATACCTTTAGCAGTTGAGACGTTGAAGTGCCACATTTTCTTTGGCTCTCCGATAATGCTTGATAAAGCAATACTACAGCATCGGCATTCCAATGAGTTGCATAAGCGTACATTTGATAAAGATCCCCCTGAGATACTCCAAGCTTCTTGTCCTCACCTTTCAGGACTTTGTACTTTGTGTCTAGGACTATCCTGTAGCTTGAAGCTTCAATTGTGATATCTGGAATTAACCTGAACTCTCCCTCAGCAAGAAGGGTTCCAATGTGGTGCTGTGATCGAACTCTAACCTTGCCCCATTCTTTTAAAAATACGCCATATTCGGGATTCGTT
>JALTMZ010000178.1:0-1529 GCA_027001105.1 Thermococcus sp. | reverse complement strand
GTTTTTATGCTGCCCTTTTGGAGCTTGAGGGTTGAACCTGCAATGAATATCCTTGCCAGCTCCACCAAGGGTTCAAAGACAGCATATACAGAGTTGGGATGCATAAGAACTCAAAACTTCACGGGGGGACTGGATATCAGTGAACAGGTAAATCCGAGCCTTTGGGCTGCTCTATTTTTAAAACTTCGAGGGAAATTTTCAAAATAATAAAATGAGGCTTTACCACTGTTTTTATCAAAAAAATTGACCATTCAAATGGCGATTGAAAATTTCCTTATCATTACCACTACTGTAGATTGGAGGGGAATCAAGAAGTTCAAATAACAAAGTAAAGAACAATAAAAGTTCAAAAAGTAACGAAAACAAAATCTAAGTTAGAACAGCCCTCAAAACTTTTATTGCCTTCCTTGCCTCTGGCTTTAAGTTGACCATAACCTTATCCCACTCCCATGGATTCTTGCCCCACCAGACGCCCTTAATCCCTCCAACTCCCGAAACGTTGATCTTGCCAAAAACTACTGCTGTGGCAAATAGGAAATCCCTCACGTTTTCCCAGCTGACATAATCCTTAACATCTCCGAACTCGATGTAAATTGGCACTATATCCCTCATATGTCTTAGATTTGCAAAGAAGTTTTTGTCCGAGGTTATGACTATCAGCTCCCCATCATTTATGAGCAAGAACTCTACAAAGCTTTCCTTTATCGCATTGTCCCCAAGCTCTTTTCCTTTGGGCTCAATTAGAATGGCATTTCTCTCATTTAGGAGTTTTAACTGCATTATGCCGAGCTTAAACAGCCTATCCTTTGGTGAGGGCTGATTCCAGTAATCACGGTCTGGGACAACCTCCCCTTTATATCTCCCATCCCTTGAAATCTTAGCCCTCTCAACTGTAAGCTCACTCTCAACGATCCTGGATATCGCAAGATTCAGAGAATACACCTTGTCCCTCTGCCTGTCCAAGAACTCTAAGAACCGCTGGGGAATCATGAAAATCATGGAGTTTGTATCAAAGGTTATGTACTGAGTCTCCTTTTTCTTTATCTCCTTGAGAAGCCAGCGGTAGAGCATCTCCTCACTCATCCACTCCTCGCCGTCCAGGGTTGCTCTCATCTCCCTTACTCCAGAAGCATTGAGCACGCTACTGAAGAAGTCTCCTTCATCAGCGTACCTCGGGAGTCTAAAGCTCTTAACGCTGATCCTCACCCTGTTTGCATTGCTTAGGGTTATTACTGCCATCACTTGGCCATGGGACTTCACGCTCATGCTCATCCTATTCATCCCGGCTTCAAGGAATTCCTGATTAATCACCGCTAACAGCTCTTCTCTTGTGATTTTCGTCCATTTCCTTCCATCTTCGAACTTCAAAGGCTTCGGCTCTCTCTTTTCACCCTTTATTAACTCTTGCTTCATTTCATATAGCTCTTGAAGTGAAAAAGGAATCAGGTAAAGGGGAACGTTCATGTAGCTTAAATCCCTTAGATGAAGATAGTAGACCTTATCGGCTTTGTACTTTCCTCCTTCGACAC
>JALTMZ010000177.1:1575-11961 GCA_027001105.1 Thermococcus sp. | reverse complement strand
TTATGGCGTCGAGCTCGGCCTCGATGGCCCAGCGGAGGGCCTGGGCTATTTCCCTCTTTGAGAGGGGCTTTTCCCTCCCGAGGAGGTAGGGCTTTTCAGCGAGCATGGTATCACCCTCATATAATACGTCTGGAGGTTAATAACCCTTTCACCTCAGGAACTTCGAGACGAACGGGCTCTCCCCAGGCTTGGTTCTCCTGAAGTGGCCGCTTGGCTTGCCGGTAAGGAGCTCTTCAAACCAGGCCTCGTGCTCGATCTCCTCGTGGAGTATTGCTAAAGCCAGATCGTACGTCCTTGGGTCTTTTCCAAAGGTGTACTTGCATATCTCGGTGTAAACACCGACCGCACAGCGCTCTGCCTCAAGGAGGACCTTAAGGATGTTCTCAACAGTCGGCTCCTCCGGAAGGTAAGCGTCGCGGCACCAGGCCATCTTGGAGAAGTCAACGATGTCCCTCGGGAGCTCACCGCCAAGCTCGTAAATCCTCGGAACGAGGGCCTCAAAGTGGTTCCTGTCCTCAAGGCGGGCGTCCTCGACTATCTCCTTTATCGTCTCGCCCTCCATACCTGCCGCATGGTTCCTCAGAACCGTGTAGTAGTAATAGGTCGTAAACTCAGCCGCTGCAGCTTTAAGTAGCATATCCAAAAGTTTTTCCACGTCTATTCCAGCTTTTTCAACAAGTCTTCGGTTGTGTTCAGACATATGTTTTCACCGAAAACTGTTGGAATTTCTACTTAATAAATCTTTCTATCTCGAAATTAGTTTTAATTAGAAAAACTTATAAACTCTGTAGCATACTCTGAACCATGTGGAAGAAAAATGCCCTTAAAAAGCTCAAAGAAAAAGGTTACAAGCTCACCCCCCAGAGGCTCAAAGTGGTGGAGATACTTGATAGAATAGGAAGCGAACATCCGTCTCTCAAAGAAATCCTCGATGAAATCAGGGAGGAATTTCCGACCGTGAGCTTCTCCACCCTGTATTCTAACGTCCTGACTTTGAAAGAGCTCGGCCTGCTCGAACTCTTCTCCCTGGACGGGGAAACGAGGGTTGAGCTCAACACGGAGCCGCATATCAACCTGATAAGCGGGGGCAAGGTCATCGACTTCAACGACCCCGAGATAATCGAAAGGATAAGGGAGAAAACGGGCAGAAGGGTCAAGCTTGTCAACGTTATCCTCGATTAATCCACCTCAAGGCTGAAGTCCTGGTAGTCCATCCAGATGCCGGTTTTCATCACCGAGTCGTACTGGGCTTTGAGCAGTTCATAGTGTGCCTCTTCTATTTTTGCCAATCTGCGGAAAAGCTCTCTTACCTTCTTATCCTCAGCTTCTTCAGCTGCTTTTTCATAAAATTCCCAAGTTGCCTTCTCCTGCTGCATTCCAAGCTCAACTGCTTTAATCTCACTCAATGTCCCTTCATACTCTGGAGTCAGCTTTTCCACAATTTCCCTTATGGCAACAGGTATTTTCCCTGTTTCTGCAACCTTCCGGATTAGATTGCCCTCAAATAAGTCCCAATGCTCTGCCTCTTCCCTTGCCAGAAAAAGGAACATGTTCTTAGCTTTTTCATTTTTTGCTTTTGTTGCCATTTGGATGTAAAATCTAAGCTCTGCCTTTTCAATTTCCAGTGCAGATGCCAATGCCTGCAACTCATTAATTTTCATAACACCACCAAGATTTATTAGGGTCTTGGGCTATTAATTGTTTTGGTGAGGAAAAATGAAGATTGTGAAGATTCAAAATCCTATGAAGCTTAAGGACAAGCTTTTAGAATTCGTTTTTAGGGTGTATAAGGGAACAAATGGTGCTTATCCAGCACTTGAGTGGGTAGAAAAAAAGCCGAGTCCAGATGATTTTAAAGGTTTTAAGAAGGTTTATGAACCTTTTCTTGAATTCAGACTTGGAAAAGAGTTCGATGAGCTTTACATTCTCAAGGAAGGGGAAAAGATAGTCGGCACAGTTGCACTTGTATACAACCTTAAAGGTAAAAATGTGTGGTGGGTGCCCGATGATATAAAAAGCGAAAAAACGGGCTTGATAGAGTTCTTCATGGTCGATCCGGAATATAAAGGTAAAGGATATGGATCAAAGCTTTTGGAGTTTGCTGTTGAGAGGCTGAAGGAGCTTGGAAAAGATGTTTATATCATTACATTCCCGCACCTGGAAGCATATTCTTACTACCTCAGGAAAGGTTTTGTTAAGGTTATGGACTACAGAGACTTCGTAGTTCTAAAATTGCCCGCCTCCTAAAGTTTGAGAACCGTTTTGTTGTTTCCACTTTTATGGCATGTTATGGACTATATATCCAGCAAAAATGCTTTATTTCTCCCGCAATTCCTTTGAAAATATCCCCAACCGTAAAGAATAATTTTTCGTTCTATGCCACATAAAGTTTATATAAGTCAAAAAGAAAAACCGATGTAGATAGGAGGGAATAACATGACTCGCATCTCTACTGGAGTGAAAGGTCTTGATAAAATGCTTAATGGTGGGCTTATACCTGGAAGGGCTTATCTTGTTAAAGGCGGCCCCGGGAGTGGAAAAACAACCCTCTGTATTCACTTCCTCATGGAGGGAGTTAAGAGGGGGGAGAAGGTCCTTTATATAACTCTTGAAGAGCCGATTGACATTTTGAAAGAGGACATGAGAGAAATGGGCTTTGATGTTGACAATCCCCTCTTCGTAGGCATCGATGCCACCCCTGTGAAGGAGAAGAGGAGCTTCTTCGAGGGAATGCACTATGAGGAATTTGCAAAAGGCTTTAATGAGCTTATAAGAGCCATAAAAGAAAGACTTGAAGGGGAGGAATTCACGAGAGTTGTTATTGATCCCATCACGATGATTAAGCTGACGATGAAAGATGAGCTTGAGTATAGAAGGACTTTTCTTGGATTTTTAAAGGAAATTGCTAAGTACAACGTAACCCTGCTGATAACCTCTGAGATTTATGAGATGGGAATTGAGGATTATCTTGTCAGCGGTGTTATAGAGCTGAGGACATTTGAAGTTGGAGGAAAAACTGTCAGGGGCATTAAGGTGGTTAAGTTCAGGGGAAGCAACTTTGATGAAACCATAAGACCTTACAAGATAACCGGCAACGGGATTGAGGTGTACAGCGAAGAAACAATCCTGTGAGAGTGGTTTGAATGAAGTTTGGCATCCCCAAGCTTGATGAACTACTTGGGGAAATTCCTGAGGGAAGTGTTGTGCTTATCGAGACACTCGGAAACCTTGGGGAGGAGATAGTGATAGAAGCACTCAAAGAAAACAGTGACAAAAGCATTGCATTTGTGACAAAAAGACTCAAAGAGGAGCTTGAGAAGATCCCCGAGCTCAAAAATATGAAATACATAGTCTTTGGAGAAGACTTCGCTCCCCAGGAGCTCTTCAAAATAACCAATAAGCTGAGGCAGATTTTGAGCGGCTACCTCGTTGGACTTTTCTTCCTCCAGCCTTTGCTTGTTTTTCATCCTCAGGAAACGGTCTATAAGTTCTTTTCTGAAGTGTCTTCAATAACCCACGACAACAAGCTTGTGCTCATTGCAATACTTGACAAGAGGCTTGTAGATGAGAGGACGTTAGCTATGTTTGAAAATGTATCGACCCATGTGATTGAAATTGCTGAAGAGCTTGAAAAGTTTAGGGTCATACGGGGAATACGCGTTAAAAAATCACCTAAGGGCTCTTCGGGGTTTTATGAGCTTATAATCAGGAATGGAAAGGTCACCATAGGTGAGCCTCTTGGATGAGCATATCCTAATTAGAGGTTTGGTAAGCCTGATATTGATACTCAGCGTTTTCTACACTGGAATGGTATTCAAGATGCTCGGACAGTACATGGAAAAGGGGAGAAGGATAGTTTTTGTTCAGATGATCGGTTCCCTTCTTGTTGTTCTGGCATCCCTTGTGATGGGCTTTGCTGGAAATTCTCTAAAAAGCGTGTTTGCTATTTTTGCAGGTATTATAGGGGCATTCTTGATAATACATCCACTGTTCAGGTATGGGCTTATAAAGTTCTCTAAGATAAACGTAACACAGGTTGTGCTGGTGCTTCTTTCAAGTACCCTCGGACACTTTATGGGACTTCACGGCATAGTAGTTCTCAAGACGACTGGCATCCTCTCTCTCCTTTTGCTGGTTCAGTCTTTGAAGTCAATAAAGCTTGCTGATCCATTGCTGAGAGCCCTGCTTGATGTATCTCTGTGGCTTCTTGTTGCATATGCATGGCTGTGCCATCCAGCTGTTAGATATGTGGGCTCATGCAACTACTATCTGATATATCTCATATACTTCACAGCACTCCTCCTGTGGTTCTTCTCGGCGGTTATTACCTATGAACATCTCAGGAGGTGGCTGTGATGATGTGCCCCATAGTAAGGGAGATAGTTGAGATAGTGATCGGGTTCTCTGTTATTTCCCTATATTTCTCCAAAAGGTTCCCTCTAATGTATAAATCTTTCCTTGCGCTTGCCATAGGGGCGTTCTTCTTATCAGAACCTATTCTGGATTATCTTTTTGGCATGGACTCAACGATTTTTGAGTTTGCAGGGGCTTTGCTTCTCCTCTGGGTTGTGGAGAGGTTCATCGCTGTAAATAAAAACTCACGGGTTAGTTTTTATACCCTGATAATTGGAGGCTCTGCTGGTGTGCTTGGGTTTGTACTTACTAAAAATTTGGCATATTTCCATATCGGCACGCTAACGGCTTTTGCCCTTGTTTCCCTGAGGATGGGAAAAGTAGTTGAAGTTGTCAGGTGGGAGCACAGGGGGGTGTTTTTAATCTCGGCGCTCTTCCTCTTTGCTGGGGCAGCAGCATTTGCTTCAGCTCTTTTTATGCTGAGTACCTTCCTGTACTACGGAGGCATCTTTATATTCATGCTTGCTGTAATGGAGATAATGCATGGGATAATGTGATTTGAAACGTTAAGTTTATTATCTCAAAGGCGTAATGAGAGCTCATGAACATATTCATCCCTTTAATAGCTGGTATCGTGTTTGGGTACATATTCAGGGAGAGAATTAAAATAAACCTTGACAAGCCTATGAGCGTGGCACTACTGCTGCTGATTTTCTTTATGGGAGTTGAAGCTGGGAGAGTCGAAATAAATGCCGCTGAGCTGTTTGTTGCATCAGTAACATTTGCTGTGCTGACGATTTTGGGAAGCTTAGCGTTTGCAATGCTCATGGGGGGCAAGCTGAGATGAACTTTTTGTACTTGGTTCTCGCTGCACTGTCTGCCGGCATCTTGGTTGGCAAGTACACGGGCTTTCAGTTTGGCAACTCCTATGAGGTCATGCTGTACGCTTTGATATTCATCATAGGGGTCGATCTTGGGAAGAGCAGAGGACTTAAAGAGATCAAAGAGCTTGGAAAGATTGCATTGATCCTGCCCCTTGCTACTGTGGTAGGCTCTCTGCTGGGGGGACTTTTGGCATCGTTTTTGCTTAATGTCCCTGTAAAATGGGCATTGGCGATTTCAGCAGGCTTTGGGTGGTATTCATTGACCGGTCCTCTGCTGGCACAATATTCTCCCGTTTATGGCGTAGTTGGCTTCCTGGCAAACCTTACGAGAGAAATTTTGACCATCCTCTTCTACCCAGTCGCCATTAGGAGGATCCCAAAGGAGCTTGCGGTTTCAATGGGTGGTGCAACGACCATGGACTCTACACTGCCGGTTATAGTTAAATTCGGAGGAAGCGAAATCACGGTGATAGCTTTTGTTCACGGCTTTATCCTGACGGCAATAGCTCCATTTTTAATTCCTCTCATACTTCAGCTTTGAACCACTAAATTTATAAGTTCGAACATATTAGTTCTATTTGCAAACTATGGAGGGATTAAAATGGGCAATGAGGAAGTTGTTTTAGAAGTCATGAAAAAAGCCGGAAAGCCGCTCAAAAGCGCTGAAATTGCTGAAATGACAGGCATACCAAAGAAAGAAGTTGATAAGATAATTAAAAAGCTCAAAAAGGAAGGGAAGATAGTATCTCCAAAGCGCTGCTATTATGCCCCAGCTGAATGATCACGCTCTCTTTTTATCTTTCATGAGCTCTTTAATGAGCTCCTGGAAGTCTTGTTCTGCTTTCGCCTTTTCGTAAGTTTCATATTCTTGCCTTAAGAATTCGTAATGATCGCGTTCATCCTTTGCAAGTTCAATAAAGAGCCCCTTATACTCTGGGTTCGGGATGTGCTTTGATACATACAGATAAACCTCTTCAGCAAGTCTTTCAGACTTCATCGCAACTTCCAGAATATCGAGATAATCTCTAAGCGTCTTGATTTTAAATTCCCTGTCCCTAAAAACATTGGTCCAGCTTTCAAATGGAACATCGGAGGGATTTTCATTTGGATACAGTGTGTTAAAAATTTCTGTGACTTTCTTATCGTGAGAAACTTCTACCTCTATAAACTGCTTAAACCTCTCCTTAAGATACCTGCTTGGGACATTCTCATAAAGAAAGGTATACAAGCTGGTTGTGTCTTTTTCTCCCTTAATGCTGTAGCTTAGAATATTCTTAAGTGACATTTTTGAAATCTCTCTCAGAATCTCCTTAACCTTCTCTTCAATCTCAACTTTTTTCATGTAAACTTCTAAAGGACTCTCCATCTTTACACACCGTTACACATAACTCTCTTCACTTAAAAAACATTTTCTTTTCACTTTTTGCGGAATTTTCAAAAACAAAGAGAATTTGAGCGTTCAGTCTCCATATTTCTGGGCGAGCTTCTTCAGCAGCTTTTCATGCTGCTTTTCATTGTTTTCTGTGCTCTCCATGAGTGTCTTTAAGATTGGGTGAGTCACTTTCTCTTTGAGCTTACCATATAAAGCCGCCATTTCCTCCTGGAGCTTTAGGTATTCCTTTATGATGCCCCTTATTTCGTTCAGCTTTTCTTCAGGAATTACAGTAGTTTCTGGGAATTCTTTGAAGTACTCCTCAAGGATTTCTTCTGGAGGAATTCTTGCACCTAATGTTCCGAAATCGAGAGGCATAGCTATCATTGGCACTCCAGGTATTAGAACGGTGTTGTCTGCTATTTCTTCCCCTTCAAATTCTTCGATCAGCTTTAGAGCATCTTCGTATGATTTATTCACAGCCTCCAGCATGTTTTTGTGGAGTATTGTGTCGATGGTGATCCTGAGGAGAAGATTTTTTATATCAGCATATTCTGGCTCCTTCAGCTTTTTTAGGCTTTTTCGGTATTCTTTTTCAGCTCTCTCCTCAAGCTTCCTTGTTTTTTCAACTATCTCAATAAGTCCCTCCATTTTCTCTCACCCCCAGGAGTTTTTAGTAACATAAGGTATTTAAAATTTTCTGCAAGCAAAAATATTTTAAAGGGTTCAAGCCTATGGAGGCATGCAGGATAATACTTCACGGCTCGGGGGTGTCCGAAAAAGTAGGAGCCTGCCGGGCCTCTGCGAGGGGGTGGAAAAATGAAGTATCCAAAGCAAATAAGGACTTACTGTCCGTTCTGTAAGAAGCACACCATTCACAAGGTCGAGAAAGTTAAGAAGAGACCAAGGAGTGAGCTTAGTGCAGGTCAGAGAAGATTCAGGAGAATACTCAAGGGTTACAAGGGTTTCCCAAGACCAAAGCCAGAGGGCAGGGAAAAGCCAGTTAAAAAGCTTGACTTAAGGTTTAGATGCACTGTCTGTGGAAAGGCTCACACAAGGGGAGAAGGCTTCAGGGTAAAGAAGTTTGAGCTTGTGGAGGTGTAATCATGGCGCTTCCAAAAGGCTTAATCCCAATGCCAAGGTCAAGATTCATTAGGGTTAAATGCATTGACTGCGGCAACGAGCAGATTGTCTTCAGCAATCCGGCGACAAAAGTGAGATGCTTAGTTTGTGGTGCCACCCTTGTTGAGCCAACGGGCGGTAAGGGAATTATAAAAGCCAAGATATTAGAGGTTCTTGAGTGAGCCTTTCTTTTCCTCTTTTCTCCGAAACTTTAAAAACCTCTTTTGCCAACAATCAAGGGGTAAAAACAATTTTAGGAGATGGTGAAAATGCCAAGGAGAGCAAGAGAATTTCCTGAAGAGGGGGAGTTTGTAATTGCAACCGTTAAGAGCATCCATCCTTACGGAGCATTCCTCACGCTTGACGAGTATCCCGGAAAGGAGGGTTTTATGCATATAAGTGAAGTTGCATCAACTTGGGTGAAAAACATAAGGGACTACCTAAAAGAAGGGCAGAAGGTTGTTGCAAAGGTTATAAGAGTTGATCCGAGAAAAGGGCATATTGACTTAAGCCTGAAGCGCGTGACCCAGCAACAGAGAAAGGCTAAGATTCAGGAATTCAAGAGAGCCCAAAAAGCTGAAAACCTCTTAAAAATGGCGGCTGAAAAGATCGGTAAAGACTTTGAAGATGCATGGAGAGAAGTGTGGGTGCCACTTGAAGAAGAGTATGGGGAAGTCTATGCAGCTTTTGAAGACGCTGCTCAAAATGGGATTGAAGTGCTCAAAGACCTTGTGCCTGAGGAGTGGCTTCCAGTTCTTGAGGGGATAATCAAAAGTTATGTTGAAATCCCGACAGTTACAATTGATGCTGAATTTGAAATCACAGTTCCAAAGCCGAACGGCATTGAAATAATCAAGGAAGCATTGATAAGGGCAAGGGATAGGGCAAACAAAGAAAAGGACATTGAAGTCAAGTTCACCTATCAGGGAGCCCCCCGCTATAGAATCGACATCACAGCCCCCGATTATTACAAAGCCGAGGAAGTTCTTGAGGATATAGCAGAGGAGATACTGAGAGTTATCAAAAAGGCGGGTGGAGAGGCAACACTGATCAGGAAGGAGAAGAGGATTAAGAAGATAAAGAGGAGAGGCAAATGAGGTTCCGCATAAGGAAATGCCCTAAATGCGGGAGATACACCCTAAAAGAGACATGTCCAGCATGTGGTGAAAAGACTAAGGTAGCCCATCCTCCAAGGTTTTCACCTGAGGATCCGTATGGAGAGTACAGGAGAAAGCTCAAGAGGGAGCTTTTGGGTATTGGGAGGCGTTTAGAATGAAAGAAACTGTTGTAGTTGTGTATGAAAAACCCGAAATTTACGATCCAATCTTTATTGAAGGTCTGCCCGGAATAGGATTGGTTGGAAAACTTGCAGCCGAGCATCTAATTCAGGAGCTCAACGCTAAAAAATTTGCCGAACTTTATTCACCCCACTTCATGCATCAAGTACTAATCAAGAAAGATTCAACCGTTGATCTTATGAAAAACGAGTTCTACTACTGGAAGAGCCCAGATGAAGAGCACAGAGATTTAATAATAATCACCGGGGACACACAAGTTCCTCCAACAGACAGCTACGGTCACTTTGAAGTGGTTGGTAAGATGCTTGACTTTGTTGAGCAGTTTGGCACAAGGGAGATAATAACAATGGGCGGCTATCAAGTCCCAGAACTTCAAGGTGAACCTAAGGTTTTGGCATCATTCACTGATTTAGAGACGAAGGAGAGATATAAGCAGATTCTTGGCGACATGGTGGTATTCAGAGAAGACGAAGGGGGAGCAATTGTCGGAGCGGCTGGACTTCTGCTTGGCATAGGGAAGCTTAGGGGAATGAGAGGGGCATGCTTCCTTGGCGAGAGTCTTGGATACATAGTCGATGCTAAAGCAGCTAAGTCAGTGTTGACAGTTGTGGCAAAGGTTCTTAACCTTGAAATTGATATGACTGCACTTGAAGAGAGGGCAAAAGAGACTGAGGAGATTCTTAGGAAAGTACAGGAAATGCAGAGGGCAATGTTTGAACAACAACTGCCTCAACCAACTCATGAAGAGGAAGACAGGGGGTATCTCTGACCCTTATTCTCCTTTTTTGGTGGTTTTATGCACGTGGATGCCGATCTGCACATACACTCGCGGTACTCAAAGGCAGTCTCAAAATTGATGGTTTTTCCAGTTCTTGCTGAGTATGCCAAACTTAAGGGCCTTAGTGTTGTTGGCACGGGGGATATTCTGAACCCTAAATGGGAAGAGGAGCTTTTGAAACATGCGGAAAAAGTTGATGAGGGCACATATGAGATTAAAGGTGTTAGATTTCTCCTCACAGCCGAAGTTGAAGACAGCAGAAGGGTTCACCATGTCTTAATTTTCCCAAGCATTGATTTAGTTAGGGAGATGCGAGAGCGTTTGAGACAGTATTCCAAGGATATAGACAGTGAGGGCAGACCTCACCTGAACTTAAGGGGAGCAGAAATAGCGGATTTAGCTAATGAGCTCGATGTTTTGATTGGCCCGGCGCATGCATTCACCCCGTGGACAGCCTTGTACAAGGAATATGACAGCTTAAAAGAATGCTATGAAAATGCTGAGATACACTTCCTTGAGCTCGGGCTTTCAGCTGATTCACAAATGGCAGACATGATAAAAGCTCACCATGGGCTAACC
>JALTMZ010000177.1:0-1565 GCA_027001105.1 Thermococcus sp. | reverse complement strand
CCCAGCCTCACTGCTTGGGAAGGGAGTTTAACCGTTTCGAGGTTAAAGATGCGACTTTTGAAGAAATTAGGAAGGCAATTCTAAAGAAAGGTGGAAGAAAAATAATTCTCAACGCGGGCTTAGATCCAAGATTGGGTAAGTATCACTTAACTGCCTGCTCCAAATGTTACGCAAAATACAGGCTTGAGGATGCCAAAAGGCTAAACTGGAAATGCGAGCGCTGTGGAGGAGTTATAAAGAAGGGCGTGAGGGATAGGATTTTAGAGCTTGCTGATACAAAGGAGAGACCAAAAGACAGACCCCCTTACCTCCATCTTGCTCCTTTAGCGGATATAATCTCAATGGTGACTGGGAAGGGTATTGAAACTAAGAGTGTAAAGGCAGTTTGGGAAAGACTTTTGAGGGAATTTGGCAGTGAGATCGGGGTTTTAGTCGATGCTCCAATTGAAAGCATAGCCCGGATTATTGGCGAAGACATAGCTAAAGCTATTTGGGCTTTCCGTAATGAAAAGCTCATAATTATTCCGGGTGGTGGGGGTAAGTACGGTGAGATTAAGTTGCCGGATGAAATAAAAAGGGCAAAAATTCAGGATTTGAGCAGTATTGAGATAAAACAAGAGGAAGTCTATTATAAACCAAAGCAGGCTTCAATTCTGAGTTTTTTGAAAAAGAAATAAAATCATAAGAAAAGCGGTTTTATCAAAACAGCAACTACTGGCACAGCTACATTGTCGTCAATTACTTTTTGGTACTCGGCAAGCATTAAAATTACGGACCATGCAATTTTCATTAGGAAATTTAATTGAGGCAGTATAAGAAAAGCGATGATGACTGCACTTACGATGTAGCCAACACTCCCTATCCAGTGCTTTCTGAGCTTGACGTTAAAGCCATTCTTTTTGAAGTAGTAGAACCTTAGAACACCGGTTATTCCATCGCTTACTGCCATTACAAGCATTATTGCTGACGCATAGTTAACATCCATGAAGAGAGCCATGGCTGAGAACATTATGCAGTAAAACACTTCCCCGTAGTTATCTTTTATCTGATACCATGAGAGTTCTTTGTTCATGAGATGGGTAAGCAACTGTCCAAATGCAAAGAGCATAACTACTGCGGCAAGCTCCTTTCCAGTTACCAACCCTTCTCTAAAGAACAGTATTGCAGGAACACTGCTGAAGTGTATTATTTTTCTATTTATCCAGGCGTATTTTTCTCCAAGATACTTCGTAAATAGAATTGCCAGCACGGGGAACATGACACCAACTGCCAGATATTTCAGCATCTTATTCCTTCCAATATTTCTGAATTATTGGATATTCTTCAACAGCTGTTTATAAGTTTTCCGCATTCGCTGGAAGTCTCTTCGGTAATTGTCGGGGGATGTGTTTGAGCAATCCTAATAAACAATTGTCCGCCATATCTGACTGATGAGTATTGAGCGGGAAATAATAAAAGTCTTTATGAAACATCTCAAGCTTCAGGGAGATTTGCCGTTAGGGGATGATGCCGGAGCGGTAAAAATCAGCAGGGAATGGCTGGTTGCTACAAACGACATGCTTGTT
>JALTMZ010000176.1 GCA_027001105.1 Thermococcus sp. | reverse complement strand
CAAGGCAGTCATAGGCAAAGTTCTCGGCAGTCATCCGGAGCTGAGACCAAAAGCCAGGGAGATAGTCCCTCTTGTGAATAAGATAGTTGAAGAAGTCAACAAGATGAGCATAGAGGAGCAGGAGACAAAGCTCAGGGAGATTTACCCAGAGTTCTTTGAGAAAAAAGAAGAGAAACATGAAGAAAAGAAAGGATTGCCTCCTCTTCCCAAAGCTGAAAAGGGCAAAGTAGTTACAAGGTTTGCCCCAAACCCTGATGGGGCTTTCCACTTAGGAAACGCTCGTGCAGCTATTTTAAGCCACGAGTATGCGAGAATGTATGATGGCAAGTTCATACTGAGATTTGATGACACTGATCCAAAGGTGAAGAGACCCGAGCCCATCTTTTATGAGTGGATAATCGAGGATTTGAAGTGGCTCGGCTTCAAGATCGATGAGATTCATTACGCCAGTGACAGACTCGAGATTTATTACAAGTATGCTGAAGAGCTTATAAAAATGGGCAAAGCCTATGTTTGTACCTGCAAGCCGGAAGAATTCAGAAAGCTCAGAGATGCCGGGAAGCCATGTCCGCACCGTGATGAGCCTGTTGAAATTCAGCTTGAAAGATGGGAGAAGATGCTTGACGGAACTTACAAAGAAGGAGAAGCTGTTGTTAGGATAAAAACCGATTTAAACCATCCGAACCCAGCTGTGAGGGACTGGCCTGCTTTGAGAATAATTGACAATCCAGATCACCCCAGAACTGGGGACAAATACAGAGTTTGGCCACTCTACAACTTTGCATCGGCTATCGATGACTATGATCTCGGCGTAACTCACATCTTCAGAGGGCAGGAGCATGCCGAGAATGAGACAAGGCAGCGCTATATTTACAACTATTTCGGCTGGGAGTATCCGGTGACTGTTCATCACGGTAGATTGTCAATTGAGGGAGTAATTTTGAGCAAATCAAAAACGAGAAAAGGAATTCGGGAGGGCAAATACTTAGGCTGGGATGACCCAAGATTAGGAACAATCAGAGCATTGAAGAGAAGAGGAATTCTTCCAGAAGCGATTAGAGAACTGATTATAAGCGTCGGGCTCAAGAGGAGTGACACGACCATAAGCTGGGACAACTTGGCTGCGATAAACAGAAAGCTGATTGACCCGGTAGCAAACCGCTATTTCTTCGTTGCTGACCCAATTCCAATGTACATTAAAGGCTTTGAGGAAGAATTCACCGCAAAAGTTCCGCTCCATCCAGATCATCCGGAGAGGGGATACAGAGAGCTAAAATTCACGCCAGAAAAGCCTGTTTATGTGTCAAAAGACGATTTAGAGCTGCTTAAGAAGAGTGAATATATAAGACTCAAAGACCTCTTCAACGTTAAGCTCCTTGAGGTTAGTGAGGGGAAGATAGTTGCAGAGTTTGACAGCATTGAATATGAAAAGGCGAGAGAGCAGAGATGGCATATGATTCACTGGGTTCCAGAAGGAAAAGAGTGTGAAGTTATAATTCCAGAAGGAGATGAGCTTACAGTTAAGAAAGGTCTGCTTGAGAAAGATGCAGATGTTAAAGTTGATGACATAGTGCAGTTCGAGAGATTCGGCTTTGTCAGGATTGATGCCATTGAAAATGGAGTCGTCAAGGCAATATTTGCTCACAAGTGATTTTGTTCTTAATTTTTTAGCTTTATAAAAATTCCTTGATGAATTCTTTTGGTGTTAAGATGTAGAACTCATGAGAGTTCAGCTTAAATCTCCTCGATTTATCTCTGATTTTAAGCAAATGCTTCTTATCATAGGTTATCAAAAATTCAGCTTTAGCATTATAGACAACGTCAAGAAACGGAATATCCTTTTCATCCTTCACAAGCTCCTTAATGCGTTTACTCCGTTGAAAGCTCTTTTTAATAGAAATCTTCTTAGAAAATGACAGCATAATCTCAAGGTATTTCATAGCCTCATCTACAGACAAATGCTTGAGAACTTTTTTGGATTGAATTTTGGCCTTATATTCAAGGAATGTTCTGGAAGAGGCATAATTAATGATATCACCTTTAACTAACAATTTTAGAAGATCAAAGGCATATCCTTTGGTGGAAATTGCACCAGCAATTAAAACCGAAGTATCAATGACTACTCTAAACCGAGCTTTTTGAGCTTTCTTTCGATTTCTTTCCATCTCTTGATTTCCTCCTCAGCCTCATAATAAATCTCGATTGCTTTCTCCTCAGTTATCTTTCTCTTACCTTCCTGAGACTTGAGGAATTCTAATGCCTCCTTCTTACTCACCTTCTTGGTTCTAATCTTCTTTAGGTTAGCCTTCCACTCGTAATACTCTACAAGCTCTTTAGGTGAAACGCCAACAGCCTTTGCAATGTCGTCAATAAGAAGCTTAACACCAGCAGGAAGCTTCTTCACATTAGTAACCATACAACTCACCATTCTAACTTTCGCATCAATTGTTTAAAAATTTTCATTGAAAAAATTGTGGATGAATTGCTGATTTGATTTCGGAGAAGTGCTTTAAGAAGAGTTAAAATCTTTTTGCTTCTATTGCTCTAAAAGATAATTAAGATAATTTTTAATGCCATAGCGTCCAAACATGAAATTAAACAATCACAAGTTAAAATTTTGTCTACCTAAATATCAACTTTTAAATCTTTTTCTGCAAAAGAGCTTTAAAGAGAGCTGTTTTTACAGTACAATTGGTATTCAGCTGTGGATTCTGAAGAAAAGTTCAAAAATGAAATCCTTTCAAAAATTCCATTGAGGAACGAGCCTTACCTCCCAAATAACTGGCTTCACCTTGAGATGCTCGAACGCTTTAAAGTTTTGCAATTTGCTGGGATTAAAGAGGGAATGAATATTCTGGAGATAGGCTGCGGTGCTCATGCCATAGCAACAGTGCCGTTAGCTTACATGGTGAGAGAAACTGGGAGAATCATTGCTGTGGATTTAGCAAGGTGGACGTATTTTGAAGAGATAGTTAAGAGTGCTGGGCTTTGGAAAAGAGTTATTCCAATGAAAGTTGATGCTCAAAATTTGCCATTTCCTTTCAAGAGCTTTGATTTGGCAGTTTTAATTCATGGGATTAGAAGCTTAAGGAATGAGGAAACAATTGTTAAAGTAATTAGTGAAATGCTCCGCGTTGCTGATGAAGTTTCTGTTGCTGAGAGTTTGCCAATAGCCAGAACAAAGGGACA
>JALTMZ010000175.1 GCA_027001105.1 Thermococcus sp. | reverse complement strand
TCTCTCATCTCAGTCACATAATCTGCCAGCTCAAAGAGCTCTCCCGGACAATAACGACCTGTTAAAACAAGCTCGGTGTTTGGAGTTTTGCTTTTTATCAGTTCCTTTACTTCCTCAACATCAAGCATTCCAAAGCCAAGGGCAACGCATATCTCATCCAAAATTATTAAATCCCACTCACCGCTTTTAACAACTTCCTTAGCTCTTTCCAATGCTCTCCTTGCCGCCTGAATATCATCCTCTTTTGGCTTTCCATGAACAAACTTTGGTAAGCCATAAGACTCTATAACATAACCACACTTTTCAGCCATAAAGTACTCTCCATAAACCTTCGGAGCCTTCATAAACTGGATTATAATTACTCTTCCCCCATTGCCGAGCATCCTTAAAGCCAAACCTAAAGCCGCAGTAGTCTTCCCCTTCCCATTGCCTGTGTATATGTGAACCAAGCCAAGCTTTTTCTTCCAACTTTCACTCATTTAGATCACCAAAGAGAGTTGCCATTGGAGTATTTATCCATTTCTGTGAAAGAGTTTTTAATCCACAGTGCTTGATACAAGTTGGTGTTTCCGATGAAAGCTCCAGACTTGGGAATCAAAATTGGATTTTATGAGCATGGAAAAAGGAACTCAATAACTGACGTTAAAGGCATCAAAGTCGGCCATGTAACTCTAATCAAAGGGGAGGGAAAGCTCATCCCTGGAAAAGGTCCAGTTAGGACAGGGGTCACCGTCATTTTACCACATGAGGGGAACATCTTCAAAGAGAAGCTCTTGGCAAATGCCTTTGTGATGAACGGGTATGCAAAACCTGTGGGATTGACCCAGATAAGGGAGCTCGGCACACTCGAGACTCCAATAGCTTTGACAAATACTTTAAGCGTTTACACTGTTGCCGATGCCTTAACAGACTACATGCTTGAGCAGAATGAAGATATAGGGGTTACAACTGGTTCAGTCAATCCTGTCGTTTTGGAGTGCAACGATTCCTATTTGAATGACCTCAGAGGAAAGCATGTGAAAAAAGAGCACGTATTTGAGGCAATAAAAAATGCAAGCGAGGACTTTGAGGAAGGTTCAGCTGGAGCAGGAACAGGGATGAGCTCCTTTGAATTTAAGGGCGGAATAGGTTCTTCTTCAAGAGTTGTTGAGATTGAAGGTAGGAAATACACGGTAGGTGCTTTGGTTTTGAACAATTTTGGAAAGAGAGAAGATTTAACAATTGCTGGAGTTCCCGTCGGCTGGGAGCTTAGAGATTATCCGGGAAGGGCAAAGCCAAGCAAAGGAAGCATCATAATGATTCTCGCAACAGATGCTCCGCTGACAGCAAGACAGCTCTACAGATTAGCCAAGAGAGCAGTGGTTGGCTTAGCAAGGACTGGAGGTTACGCCTATCACGGAAGTGGCGATATAGCTTTGGCATTTTCAACAGCCCAAAGGATAAAGCATTATCAAAGAGAGGAGTTTGAAATAAAAATGCTCCCCGATGCAAGACTCAACCATCTCTTTAAAGCAGCTGCTGAAGCAACGGAAGAAGCGGTAATCAACTCTCTCCTCCAAGCAAAGACAATGACTGGAAGAGACAATCATATACGTTACGCTTTGCCGCATGATAAGCTGATCGAAATTATGAAAAAGTACGGGAGATTAGAAGGGTGAACTTCATACTCTATGCAATCTCGGCTGCAGTGCTTATAGCAGTCCTCTATGCAATGGAGAAGAGAAAAGAGCTTTCAGAGTTCACAAACAGAATTTTAAAGTTAGTGTTCAGGCTTGATTAGACCTTTATCCTCTCGTATTTCTTCTTCATCAAAATTGCATCCCCCTCAATGTTGGGACTTTCGCTTATTACAACTCCTCTAATTCTGAACTCCTTCATGATTTTTAGGAGCTCTTCCCACCTCAAATCGCTCTCCTGAAGGTTCAAATGGTGCTTTTCACCCTTCTCTGTATAGTGAATCCCACTTACGTGAATGTGCATGTTGTCTAAAGCCTCTCTTCCAAGTTCCTGCTCAATCAGAGAAAGCATCTCACGCCATTCTTCTTCAGTGTTCAGTTTTCCTTTGTGTCTCGCATGTGCATGTGCAAAGTCTATAGCAGGCAGAACCATCTCCACATCCTGACTCAGCTTTATCAGCTCCCTGAGCTCGCCAAACTGAGTTGGTTTTCCTGTGAGTTCTGGTCTTATCCAAATCTCTATTCCCTTATCTTGAAGTTGTCTGACAATGTCTTTAATCTCATTTCTAATCTTCTCATATACAGTTTCTGGGGGCTGCTTAAGGTAGTAGCCGGCATGAAACACAACGCTCCAGCCACCGGCTTCATGCAAACGTTCAGCACTCTGAATGATCCTCTTCTTGCTTGCCTCAACCTTGCTTTTCTCTGCAGCGTTGAGATTTATGTAGTATGGTGCATGAGCCGTTAAAAGAACATCATGCTTCTGAGCAACGTACTTTATCTTCTTTGCCATTTCGGGAGAGATGTTCACACCTCTCACAAACTCAAGCTCCATTGCATCTAAGCCAAGCTCCCTAACCCGCTGAATTCCGGTGATAGTTGAGGGTTTTGGTGTTGAGAGCGGAATCCCAGCTGTCCCAAACCTCAATCTGTCTACCCTAATCTTCATCCCTCATCACCAATAGAAAATTAGGCTTTCCTAATTATAAATCTATGGTCTGTCTATGCTTGTGTTTAGGATTTTTTCAAGCTTTGAGAGTGATTCGTCTAATTCTTTCTCAAGCTCAAGCAGCCTATCCTTCAAGCGCTTTATCCTTCTTTCTTTTTCCAGAATGTGTTTTTTCATAGCCTCAATTTCGCTTTCAAATTTCCTTTTCTCACGAAGAATTTCATATCTTTTATTTTCAAGTGACCCGACATTTTTTTTAAGTAATGAGGCTGGAATAGATGTCATTTGATGGGCCAACAAAATATATCTTTTATCACCTATCTCAAAGATAGGGCAAAGATTTTTAACATTTATGTTGTTCATTGCTTCACTTAAAGAAAGTGGAATAACAACTCTCGAATTTAAGCTATCAAGTAAATCACTTTGCACATCGACAAAAAAAGGATATGTTTTCTTCGAGCTTTTGTTTTCATTTTTATAAACAGAATATTGACTCATTATAGTTCTCTATATGAATCAGAAAACAATCCTTTTTTATCTGCTAAATCATTAAGCTCATCAATCGCCTTCTTATTTTCTTT
>JALTMZ010000174.1 GCA_027001105.1 Thermococcus sp. | reverse complement strand
CCTTTATAGGCTTCCCTCTTTTTAAGCTTTTTCAATCGCTTTTTGCCGAAACGACAAGTTACTACGAATGATTTATGATACCAAAGAGTTTTAAACATCTCATAAGGAGCTTACATCTGATGAAGAAGAGAAAGACCCAGCTCATAAAACCTCGAATAAGGGAGATACTGAGCAAAAAGCTCCCTGAAGGGTTAGTTGGTTTTCTCCCCAAGCACTGGGTTCAAATTGGGGATGTTTTGATTTTACCGCTTAGAGAAGAGCTTTTACCGTACAAATATGAAATAGCCAAAGTCTATGCTGAAGTTTTGGGGGTAAAGACCGTCCTAAGGAAGGGCTGGATTTTAGGAGAATTTCGGGAGCCCCACTATGAAATCATTTATGGCAAAGACACGGTAACGGTTCACAAAGAGAATGGTATTCTCTACAAGCTCGATGTGGCAAGAGTAATGTTCTCCCCAGCAAATGTTAAGGAAAGGGTTAGAATGGCAGGCATAGCAAAACCCAATGAGCTCGTTGTGGATATGTTTGCTGGAATTGGGCATCTCTCGCTCCCAATCGCAAAGCACTGCAAAGCCAAGGTCATTGCAATTGAGAAAAATCCATACACGTTCAAATTCTTGGTGGAGAACATTGAGCTCAATAAAGTTCAGGATAGAATGACTGCTTACAACATCGATAACAGAGAGTTTCCTGGAGAGAACATTGCGGACAGAATTCTCATGGGCTATGTGATTAAAACTCACGAATTCATTCCAAAGGCTCTGGAGATTGCGAAAGATGAGGCAGTGATCCACTATCACAACACTGTTCCTGAAAAGTTAATGCCTAAAGAGCCTTTTGCAACATTTGAGAGAGTAGCAAAGGAGCACGGCTATGAGGCTGAGCTTTTGGAAAGCAGGATAATCAAGCGCTATGCCCCCGGAGTCTGGCATGTTGTTTTGGATGTGAGGGTGTATAAGAAGTGAAAGTGCTTTATGTAGCATTTTCTAAGAACCTGATCTCCACAGTATCTCCAACCCCAAACTTTCCCCCAATCAGCTTTATCTTCTCTTGGTTGCAGTAAACCCCTATGCCCCTCACTTTTTGTTCATTTGCAAATATCTGGAAATCGGCATTAAAAATCCCAACTCCATTGGGAAGCTCTTGACTTACTGAAAACTTTGCTTCAAGAATCTCAACTTCTCTTAGTTTGCCAAAAATTGCTCCATAGTGGTAGTGAGGCAAGCCACCTTCAATTGGGATATCGTCGAAAGATAAGGGCGTTAGATTTTTCCTTCCTTTCTTTAGAGGCTTCAGCCAGTAGTAGTGTTCAGTCTTCTCAGCAACCTCAAACTTGTTCTCCTTAATTGTGGGCACGAGTTTTAGAATTTTTGGATGCATTAAAAAGCCTCCTCTTGCCCTGTATCTATCTCTGCAATTTCTCAGCTCAAAGTGGGCATGTCTATCGCTCCACGGCCTAAAAAAGCCTGAAACAACCAATTCCCCGATCTCATCTCCTAAATAGACTTTATCCCCAACTTTAATGTTGGGTTTAACATGAAGAACTTTTAAGCAGAACTCCTCAACTTGAAAAATCATGAGGTAATCTTCCCCAACAGGAACATATCGTGGAGTCCTAACTTTTTTAATTTCCAGAACTTTTCCTTCTTCAAATGGGAAAAGAGCTTTTTTGGGAAAATAGACATCAATTGCGGTTCCAATCTTATGTCCAGGATATGGAGTATTAAAAAAGCTAAACCATGCCTCTTTTGGAATTTTGAAGTCCAATCCTTTAACCTTTGCTATCTTCATTTTTATTGCCCCATAACGGCTCCCAGTCATCACAGATAGCATTCATGTGGGTTGTTTTCATATGCTTTCGGCATATTCCCTGTGTCAGAAAGTAAGAGTCAATTGGGCCGAACCACCGACAGTTTTTGCATGCTTTTAGTTTCTCATCCATTTCAGCCACCGCTTAAGACTGGCATTACCTTTATTTCGTCTCCATCTTTTACAATAACGTCTCCTCTTGCCACTTTTCCGTTGACCATAATTATCTTGTCATGTAGTCTGTCGTAACCCTTGATGATATCCTTTAATATCTCATCCACTGTTTTCGGTTTATCAACTTCAATATAAATCTCGCTTGATTCAGCTAAGTGAGCCAAAGCACCCATGAGCTTAATTCTTATCATGAGTATCACCTCTAAGAACGTCTTCAACAAGCAAATAAAAAAGTTTCCAAAAGAGAAGATTAATGAAGCTCCGTAACCTTCTCAAGCTCTGGAATGACGAAGTCAAGCTTGAGCTTCTGGAGTGTTTCCTTAGTTGGGATTCCTCTCTCATCCCAGCCGCGCATCTTGTAGTACTCGCTGAGCAGCTTGTCGTACTTGTCCTCCTCAAGGTGCTTGCCCTTGTATGGTCCGCTCTTAAGTCCCTCAATAAACCATCTCTTTGGTGGATAGTCCATCCTTCTGCTCCAGTTTCCGTTGAACTCTCTAACCCAGTAAGCTCTAATCAGTGCATATAACCTGTCAGCAGCTGCAAAGAGGTCATCCCATGTGTATGTGACCCCAGTTATTGCCTTCAGGAGTTTTGGATAATAGTCAATGCTTAATCCAACCTCAATCCATGGCAACCTGCATGCAGAGAGCATCTCGAACAGTCCACCTCTGTATCTCTGCAGCTCAATAACCTTTGCAGCCTTTTCTGGGCTGTATGTAATCTTGTACTCAACCTTCTTTGCCTGCTCTCCTTCAATTGGTGCTGTACCGATTTCCCAGGCAATAACCCATGCTTCCTTGTGGTGGGCACCGATTGATGATGTTGCAAATGCAAGTGCCATTGCGGGATAGATATAACTGTTGTATCCGCTGACCTCTAATCCTTTAACGTGCATTGCAAAGTTTTCTCCTCCTTCCACTTTCTGAGCCATTCTCATTACACCTTCAGCGGCGAAGTTTCCAAGCTCGCTACTCCTGAATGCGATCTCTTTAACGAGCTCCTTTGCTCCTTTGTAGTCTCCGAATGTTGGACCCTCTTTGAGAAGTCCTTTCTCAACAGCTTCCATGACAAACGCTATTGAGCCGCCTAAGGATATTGTGTCAAGACCGTACATGTCAGCGAGTCTGTTCAAAACTGCAACCTTGTTGAGTTGTCCAATTCCAAGGTTTGAACCGAGCAATGCAACGTTTTCATAATCGAGCTCGCTCTCCAATCCTTCGGCGTCAAGAACAACGTTTCCACAGGGCATGTTACAGTAAGGACAGCCACGCTGCTTGACTTTCATACCCTCTAAGG
>JALTMZ010000173.1 GCA_027001105.1 Thermococcus sp. | reverse complement strand
GGCATATAGTATACTGGAGGCGATTAAAAGAGTTTATGAACAATACCTCTATCATAGAGCCTTAATCCAGATCCAAGATACTCCAGAGGATCGTGAGAGACTGGAGTTAAGTCTCGAAGAATTCGTCAATCAGCTCACAAGAATATGTGGAGAGGCAAAAATCTACATAATAAGCAGCCTAGAAAGAAAGAAAAGAGAAATCGAACATTTACTCAGCAAGGTATCCGAAGCGATAATAAAACTTGAATAAATCATTCTTTTACATCGAATCCAAATCTTTTTAGGATTTCTTTCCATTTTAACAAATGTTCTTCTTTTATCATACTCTCCCTTCGAAAGATTTCTTGTAAATTGACCGTAAACTTGTCTAAGAATCTCTCTGGTTTCTCCAATAGTCTCAAAAAATATTTAATCGTCATGACAACACCATTAGGAATTATTTCGACGCCATAGTCTACAAGAAACTTCTCACAAGTATGTTTAATTTTATCTTTTTCATACGGATTTATATCAGGGAACGCTGTAGTTAGAATATAATATCTTTCTAGTTTAGGTTCTTTGCTTTTCAATATTTTATCTATTACATCTTCGATGTCTCCCAATCTTAATGTTATATTATGTTTTATCTCAAAAACTTCAAATCTAGTCCCATCATCATTAAATATTTCGATATCCCCTAATGCAAAGCTTGTGCGATCCGACGCTGTATGAGCACGTAGTTTGCCCAATATTTTTCCTTCATATCTTTTGATATTCGGCATTACCACTTGCAATAGTGAATAAATAGCAATCACAGGAAGATAAGATACACCCTGTTTCTGTTCAAAGTCCATCTTAAAGAACTCACTAAACGCATCAATTATTCGCTGAATTGTGAGTTGCCTTCTACTTGTTTGGTCCTCTGATATTTTGTAAGAAGCAGCTCTCATTTGCTTTTCATATCTCTCCTTCATTTTTTGAATCATATATGTTAACAATTCTTCTGCATAACTCTTTTTTGTAATCTCATCATCAAATTCATCCTCGAGTCTATTAAGTAATCCTAGAAAAGCCTCTTTAACCTTCTTTTTCTTTATATGTCCAGGGAAATCTAATGTAAACGGATATGGTTGTTCAATGCTTCTTGTTAACCATGCACTCTCTTTCATCGCCCATCTTTTAAAATGTCTCTTCATCCAAGGAGTTATATTTTGTGTATCGAAAGTTCTAGCAGAATAACCTTTCTCATCCCATTCTTGATTACCAAAATTAACCTTATGATACCTTACATCCTGAGAAGGGTCTAAAACCTTTTTTACAAGAGAAGTTATTAATGCAGAAGCAACCGCTTTATGATAATCTATATTGTTCACGATTATTTCTATTTTTCTTTTATCCTCATCCTGAATAAGATTAAAGTTGTAATCATTAGAATCATATATCCTATCTAATAGCTCTTTGACCCTCCTATCTTTTACCACTTTACACACCCTGTTAGAGAATATATTCTAAAAGGGTAACAGTATCACTAACCCTTTTCTTTGCATATTTAATATATTCAGGGTTTATATCAATCCCTATATAATGCCTCCCTAGTTTCTTTGCTACAACAGCAGTCGTGCCACTACCTACGAATGGGTCTAAAACAATTCCTTTTGGAGGACAGAGAAGCTTTATTAATTCTCCGACAACAAATTCTGGAAAAATTGCAGGATGCTTGGCTCCTTTAATTGTTTCAACAGGACTTTCTATAACATCTTTCTTTAAGTCCCTACCCAAAATTCGAATAATAGTGAATCCTTGTTTTTCTAACTGAATCTTTCTTCCACCTTCTTGTCCTCCAAATGGTAATGCATGTATTCCTCTTATTTTCATTCTAAATCCAGCAATTTTTCCTTCCTTAACCTCTTTGATTACTTTTTCAAGCTCTCGCTTCGCTCTACTTTTTTGCTCTGGTGTGAGATTGCTTTTTTCAATCAACTCGAAATATCTTTGACCAATTTTTGATCTGTTGTTATGATTCTTCTTTCCTTTCAATAATGAATGAAGAGACATAAAAGCATCTGGATCAAAATAGTAATTGTCAGATTTTACAAATATAAAGAAAGGTTCAGTTGCATTAACCAATCTTTTTTTATGTTGACGTGGAGTTGGATTCAATTTAACCCATGTCACTGCATTTATAAGCCTTATAGGTTCCCTTTTCAATGCTTCTAATGCAAAACGCCAAGGAACTAAAAGCAACGAACCATTTTTATATTTATCTCCTAGATTAAAAACAATATGCCCGTCAGGTCTAATAATTCTCACACATTCATGAAATATTTTCATTAAATTATCAATATACTCTTCAACAGTTCTTTCGTTTCCTATAGCACCTTCAACTCCATAATCCCTTTGTTGAAAGTATGGAGGAGAAGTTATAACCATATGAATGGAATTGTCTGGAATCTCTTTCAAAAGCTCAGCACTGTCTCCTACTAACAAATTATTCAAAAATTTCTTTTTCCAATCATCATTCTTTTTATTATAAGCCATTTTTAATACCTCAACAGTCTCCTCTCAAAACTATCTTAAATCCCTAATGTGTAAAGTTTATTATCCTGACTATCATTATACATTGCATTCTGGAAATTTTAAAGTTTATTGCCTTTTGGAAATCACTAATTCATCCCAGTTGCTACATGTCTCAAAGATTAAAAATAGAGTTCTTCTATATCTGGAATATCATATCCTACATCCTCATCAGGCCGAGACTTCTCTCTCTTCTCTTTTTTCTTGAGATAGCGTTCTCTCTCCTTCTCCGTCATATATGGCTCATGCACAGGCAAGGGAGTGTCTTCACTTCCATATCCATTGTTATCAACCAAGACTGGAACCTCATCCCAGGACTCAGCGAGTAAGCCATAGGGCTTGAAGAACTCTTCTCTATCCATGACTGAGATCTCGGCTCCACATGGAGGGAGGACTGGCCTAACCATCTCGACACGGCCACGTGTATAGTCGAACCACATGAACCATTTGTAGAGTGAGTCTTGACTTATTTCTGGATGTTGGAGTATTGACTCTATTGTCGGCTTATCAACTCCATAAGGTATCCTCACGAGTACGGCATCCAAGTCTTTCTTCTCACCAACGTAGCCTGTGAAGATGTTTGTCATCTGGCTCCTCGCACCTACGACGAGCCAAGACGGTCTCTGAGTATTGATGTCGACGGCCAAGCCCAATCCTCTTGCACCTCTCGATAAGACAGCGACTTCCTCAGCGGATCTAACTGAGGAGCCACCATAGATCATAGAGGGCATGGCCGAGGCACCTATCATA
>JALTMZ010000172.1:6961-12337 GCA_027001105.1 Thermococcus sp. | reverse complement strand
TTCAATGAGAGACAGAAAAAGCAACAACACAAATTTTGCCTTTTTGAGCAGAATAGAACTTACAGAGCCTGTTGAAGACACAACAGCTTATGGGAAGAGTATCGCTCAGCTGGCAACAACGATCGGTGGGGGAAAACCAATTTTACAACGTTTAGGTGACTTGAGGAGAGGAAGGAGGAGTACATGGGCAAGGATAAGGAAGAGCAACGTTGAGCCGACATTAAAACACGTTACTCCAGGGGATATAGCCATGGCCCTGCCCCATAGGGTTGTCACGAATATAATAGAGGGTCTCGAAAAGTTGGATAAAGTAATCCCCGGAGTTGCAAGTGATCATACTCTGCTCTATGCTCCTGAAATTAAATACTATGCAATGAGAGCTGAAGTAAATGAGAACTTAGAAACCAGCATAGAAAACATATTCGCCGCCGGTGATGGTGCTGGGCTTTCCAGAGATATAGTAAACGCTGCCGCAACGGGGCTCTTAGCGGCGAGGGGAATTCTGAAAAAAGAGGGGAATTATACAGAAAAGGATTTCAAAAAACCAGGCAACTGGAAGAAAAGAATTGAAAGCTTAGAGGGATGATCATTAAGATAGACAAGTTTTTTAAATCTCCCCCTTCTCCTTTCCTTAGGTGAGAACATGAAGTGCAAATTCTGTGAGAAAAAGGCATTCATCAAGCTCCACTATCCAAAAATGTACCTCTGCAGAGAGCACTTCATAGAGTATTTTGAGAGGAAAGTTAAGAGAACTATTGAGAGATACAAGCTTCTAAAAAGAGACGAGAGAATTCTTGTGGTTGTGAGCGGAGGTAAAGATTCAGCCGTTGTCTCTTACGTGCTCAAAAAACTCGGCTACAACATTGAATGTCTCTATATAAACCTTGGAATTGGAGAGTACTCAGCCAAAAGTGAGGAATATGCAAAAAAACAGTGTGAGATGATAAATGCTAAGCTTCATATAGTTAGAGTTAGAGAGCTCTTGGGAGCCAGGATTGGTGAGCTTAAGACTTCCCGCCCCACATGCTCTTACTGTGGAATAACTAAGAGGTACATCTTCAACAAATTTGCTTATGACAATGGGTTTGATGTTATCGTTACGGGACACAACTTAGATGATGAAGCGTCGTTCATTTTTGGCAATATAATGAACTGGAATACCCAGTATTTAGCCAAACAAGGGCCTTTATTACCCGGAGAAGGCAAATTCGTGAAAAAGGTCAAGCCCCTTTATGAAGTCACAGAAAGGGAAGTTGTTGCATACGCCTTAGCGGTTGGTATAGACTACATGGTTGAAGAATGTCCGCATGCAAGGGGGGCAACCACTCTGAGCTATAAAGAGATTCTGAATAATATGGAAGAAAAAAGACCAGGGACAAAAATAAACTTTGTAAAGGGCTATCTAAGGAAAAGACACCTCTTTGAGCAGGAAATTGAAGAAGTAGAACTTAAAGAGTGTAAAGTATGTGGAATGCCAGCTTTAGGTGAGAAGTGCTCCTTCTGCAAAGTCTGGCGTCTTGAAAAGCCAATAGACTTTAAAGTGAGGCCTCAGGTAGGAGGGCCCTCATCATAAAGTCAGGGCCCGAAAGATAACCATCATCGGCCGTTTTGTTTTAAAATTTAAAAATCAGAGCTCCTTAAACCTAATCTCAAATTCAAGCTCCTTTTCTATTGGGAATAGCAGAGTATAGCTTACCCCTTGCTGGATGAAGTCCCAGCCGCTCTCCGACTGTGAGAGAGTCTTGATTGGGAATTTCCATACCTTAGCTTTTCTGTCTAAGATTATCTCAACTTTCCCAATACCGTAAGTGTCGTTCACGGGTATTCTATCGGCTTCAAACTCCTCTGGATTCTCCATGACGCTGTGAACGGCTAAGTTAAGTTCAACTCCAAAGAGGGCTTCATAAGGTTCGCCAAGTGAAACACTGTATTTTGCCAGGAAGCCGTCATTTGTAAGCTTAATTTCTTTTTCAACTCTTGCCGGAACTTTTTTCTCGGCATATATCCCTCCATTGCGCCAAAGCTTTACACTATTTCCATTAAGCTCAAATTCATACGGCTGATTAATGAAGTCCCCAAGCTCATGATATTTAACTAAGCGGTAAGTATCAAGAGTCTCCATAGTTGATATGAAGTGATCCTGCAAAATAGCCCTAAGGTGCCAGTCATAAGCCAGCTCACGCTTAATTTCCTCAGGGATTTTCTTACCAAGCTCATGAATGCTTGCAACGCCCTCTTCACTTTCTTCCTCTGGAGTTGCTGCTTCGGGAACTTCGTGGTAGTGCTCCCATCTTCTTGCTAAAACATCATTGTAGTTAACAGCTTTTCTCTTTGAGCTAAGCTCAAAGATTGAGCCCCCATAATGAGGCTTGATCGTTGCTATAAACCTTTCATTCTCAAGCATGATCTCATCTCGTCCATCAAAATCCACGTCAAAAATCCTATTTCCAGTGGAGACATAGCTCTGTGCCCTTATGATGTTTTCCCAAACTGCTCTCCTCAGGTGAGGCAGGTAAACACCGCCAAAGACACCATGCCAGTAAGCATCATTGCACTGGGCTTTGAGTATGTACTTCCTTGCCTCTGGAATATTTCTGACAAGTTTGCTAACATAGAGCATCCTTTTGTGCATGAAATTGCTCTCCGGGTACTTATAGAAGAAGTTCTTCCAAATGCCACCCCTAACGAATACCCTGTACTTTTCAAATTCTCCTCTCTTTTTCAATTTTTCAACAAACTCAACAAAAAGCTTTGCCTGTTTTGCTGGCAGAGACCACTCGCTCATTTCAAAGTATGATGCTATCGGCAGATAGACGACCCCTCTTGGAGTAAACTTCGAAAGATACTCAGAGTAAAGCATAAGGTTTATCTTCTCGTTGCTTGTGACAGAATCAAAGAACTCCCTAAGCCAGCCTTTTTTATAAACCCATTCATAAGTTCCAGGCCAAACTCCAAATTTTTCACCGTCATCATGGAAAACAGCAACCTTTGAAGGATCGCTGTCAGCTAAGCTTTCCAAATATCCAATGGTCTTTTCTACGGGACGGAAAGGAATCAGGTACCTTAGCTTTTCGTCAATTGGGAATACAACTATAACTTCTCCCCCATCTTCAGTATAGTACGGCCAGTAAAGATCTTCCTTGCTAAGTCCGGCACTCATGAAGTGATAATCATCAACTATAACATACTCAATTCCGCTCTCCCTGAGAGTTTTTACCAATTCTGGCTGCCACACCCTTTCAGTAAGCCATACACCCTTTGCGTCATAACCCAACTTCTTAGCAAACTCCTTAAGGAGTTTTATCTGCTCAATCCTGTCTTCCTTTGGTATTGCCGCTAACACTGGCTCATAAAATCCTGCGACAACTATTTCGAGCTGACCCCTTTTTACAAGCTTTCTTAAAAGCTCAATATACTCCGGATGGTTTTCGTTTATCCATTCAAGGAGGGGACCGCTGAAATGAACAGCAACTTTCATTGAGGGGAACTCTTCAAGGATCTCCATAAATGGCCTGTATGATTTGTTGTAAGCATCTTCAAAAACCCACCCAAAGTTCCCAAGGGGCTGATGATTATGAATGCCAAAGATGAAATTTATCATCGCCACACCTCCATCGTAATTATCACTAACGGTGATATTCAAAAAGGTATATAAACATTATCATGCTCATATATCAACAAGGGTGAACAATTATCACCCGGGGTGACTCAGTATGAAAAAAGGTCTGAGTTTTGTTATTGTTGTACTTATTGTGCTGGGCTTAGTGCCGGCAGTGAGCGGACTTTATGGAACAAAAGTTCTTGATGGAAGCTTAAGCGACTGGGGAACACTTGATTACATAGCTACAGCCAACGACAATGGGCTCGCAGGTGCAAATCTGAATAACCTATATGTTGCGTGGGATGACGAATATCTGTACATTATGATAACCACAAGGAATTCTCAAAGCTGGGACTTGGCTTATGGAATTGGAATTGACGTTGACCCAGGAACCGGAAATGGATACACCGGAGACATGGATGCTTGGGGGAGACGTATTGGCTTTGGAAACGGATATGCAATTGACTACGAGATCTACTTCTGGTATAGCGGTGGTAGCGGCATCACAGCAGACAACTTCATTACATGGACTGGCGGAGGATGGGACTATAAAGCGCTGGCAGACGTTGGGGCAGGTTTTGCATACACCGGAGATACCTCAACCGGTCTCCAGACGTTGGAGGTTAAAATTCCTTGGACAGCGCTCGGCGGAAAACCAGAAAAGCTCGCACTGATAGCTTGGATTGCAGGCGGGGGAGATTCCTCAGCAGTCAGCTCCGTGCCATGGGATCCAGCGATGGAAAGTCTTGATGAACCTTATGCCAACTGGTTCAACGGAGATGAATGGGGAGATACTGATTACTTCACAAATCTTGCAGAAATCCAGATAGCTCCAAAGACCATCGATGGCAACCTAAGTGATTGGGAAAACTACGAGATTGTCGGAGTCAGCACATTAGATGGTCCAGATGGTGCAGACCTTGACAAATTGTATGTTTCATACGATGACCAATACCTCTACATAGCATTAACAACAAACAACACTGCAAGCTGGGGAATCGTTTACGGATTTGGGCTTGATGTCAAAGATGGTGGCTATACTGGAGATACCGATGCTTGGGGAAGAAAAATAGGATTCTCAAGAGGGATAGATTACGAGATCTACTTCTGGTACGACAGCGGAAATGACAAAATTGGTGGTGGAAACTTCATAACTTGGAATGGGAACGGCTGGGACTATCAAGATGTTGGAAGTGTTGTTACATATGCTGCCACCTGCGGAAATGGATTGCAGATCCTTGAGATGGCAATTCCATGGAATGCTATAGGAGGAAGAACATCTGAACTCGCCATAATAGCATGGGTTGCAGGTAGCTTTGGTGGCGATTCAGCCGTTGATACGGTTCCACTGGATCCAGACGTTGATGGAAATGACTGGACAGACCAAGACTACCTATCGAACTTTGCAGTAATCGAAATTCCAATTCCAAAACCCGAATTAACTGTAAAATTGAGTTCAAATGTCTTGGACATAGAACCCTGGCAGCCAGCCAACCTAACAGTTGAAGTCCAAAACCTGGGCAAAGTTGATGCCAAGAACGTTAAAGTTGAGCTTTACGATAACGACGAACTTCTCAGCTCGTGGATTGTAAATGTTTCCGCGGAAAGCTCAGTTAACTTGGTGTACACCTACGAATATCCCGGTTCATGGGGAACTCACATCTTCAAAGCAGTTGTTGACCCTGAAAATGTTATTCAAGAAGTCAATGAGGAAAACAACATTGCCACATTGGAACTTGAAATTGGAAAGGCAGTAAAGACCCAGAGCGATATGA
>JALTMZ010000172.1:6428-6951 GCA_027001105.1 Thermococcus sp. | reverse complement strand
TGATAAACCTTGGCAAGTACGTATGGCCGAGGCTTTATGAAAAGAAGTACCCACTGGTCGAAGAACTCCTCAAGAATTTAACTGCAGCAAAGCTTCCAATTAAGTACAGGGAGAATATAACGAACTTCCAGATGCAGCTTAATGAAAGCCTTTCCATGTTCAATGAAGGTAAGGAGATGATAGGAATAAGGAACATGGAGCTCAGAGGAAGCTTGAAAATATTTGCAGCATATTCAAGGCTCCTAAGAATTCAGAGAGAAGTTGAAAAGTTCCTCAGTGCAGTGCAGGGCGAGCTCTTAGCCAATAAGCTTACAAAGAAGATTGACGGCAACTTAGATGATTGGAGTCCAAAAACTTTAGTTTACGAGGACACAAGTGGCTTTGGACAGCAGGGGGCAAATCTTAAAGCACTGTATGTAGATTACGATGATAACTTCCTTTACATCGCATTAACAACCGAAAACAAAGCTTCATGGAGAATTGCCTATGGATTTGCCTTAGACTATAAAGATGGGGGCTATAC
>JALTMZ010000172.1:0-6418 GCA_027001105.1 Thermococcus sp. | reverse complement strand
CCGATGGATGGGGAAGAAAAATAAGCTTCACAAGAGGTGTTGATGCAGAACTTTACTTCTGGTGGTTCGGGGAGTTCTTCGGAGAGAAAGGAACTGACAGAATTGAAACCATGCAGCTTGTGCTCTGGAACGGCACTGGATGGCAGTACTATAACCTCCAAGATATTGGATTTGCAGCATGGACAGGGAGTACGAACGGTCTGCAGACATTAGAAGTCGCAATCCCATGGGATGTCCTTGGAGGAAAGCCTGCAAAGATTGGCATAGTGGCATGGATAACTGGAGCAAACGCCGGTGACTCAGCAGTAGAGACCTTGCCAGACGACCCATCAGTTCACGACCTCGATCCAGGACAGGAATGGACTGATGCAGACACAATAAGCACGTTTGCAGAGGTAACAATTGGATGATCTGCTTTCTCCATTTTATTCTCTTTTTCAAAATGCTATTTTTCTAAAGGCATAGAGCGTAACAGCAACTGCCAACTGATTCGAGAAGTTGTCATCAGGGGGAAGCTCATAGAATTCAGCCAAAGTTCCAGCCAATGCTCCAATCAATGCGTGTGGAAAGTCAATGAGAAAAGATAGAATGAACAGGGCAGTTACAAAATACGCCAAGCTGCCTTCCAGACTCTTACCGTTCTTAAAGCGATGTTTTCCAAAAGGCTTTCCAATTATTGCAGCTACGGCATCTCCTAAAGTCGCAACAGCTATAGATCCGATAGCAATGTCCCGGGGGAAGAAGTAAACTATGACAAACGCAGCAAGGGCAAAATAGATATGCGCCCCAATGCTCCTCCTTTCATGCTCTCTCGCTATAATATCTATTTCCCTCTCAACGATCTCGATCAGCTGTCTATCAACATAAAGACCCAGCTTTCTTTTCAGTCTATCCCTAAAATGCTCCACAATTCTGAGAGGTTCAAGAACGATAAACATTACAAAAGACAAGCCAACAAAGAAGAGAGCAGCCTCTTTGCCAAAAAGAAGATAAACTGCAGGAACAGTTAAACCCGTCAGGTGAAGAGATTTACGCTTTATCTCGCTTTTCATGCTCACGCTTGATCACCCCCAATGCTTCAAATAGATCCCTGACAACGTAATCTGCATATTTTGCCCTTTTGCCCTTAAAATATCCTCTTTTCACAAGTATTGTAATCGCCCCAACCGTCTTGCCCCCTTTCATGTCTGTATCATCTCTATCACCAACCATGTAAACTTCATCCTCATTTGGAAACATCCTCCTCGCAAGTAAGAAGTTGTGGGGATCAAGTTTGCTGTGTCCCGTTTCTCCACTGATTATTATCCCATCAAAGTAGTCTTTTATGCCAAGATACTCAAGCTTTTTCCTCTGCCAGTACGTTGATGAGTCAGTCACAAGAACCAACTTTGCATCAATTTTTTTAAGCTCCTCAAGAAAATATTTAGCATCCGGAAAAAGCTTGAGATTTGAAAAGAACGTTCTATCAACAAGTTCAAGCATCTCTTCTAAATCTTCTCTCTTAACTCTACTGTATACCCTCTCCATAATTCTCTGAAGGAGCTTGTCCAGATCAAGAACCAAAAGCTCCCTTGACTGCTCCAGCTCTCTATAACGGGCAGTCAAAATATAAAACAGCGCTTTGAATTTTCTTTTCCTTAGGAGATGAGGAAAAAGCCTAATTATGGTATATTTTCCAGCCTCCCAGGTGTTGCAGAGGGTGTCATCAAGGTCAACCATTACCAGCATAATAGAGCTTTCAGGCTTTGCTTTAATAATCTTTAGGTTAAGCTTTAAAAACTTGCAAAAATACAATCTCATGATGGCTATGAAAGGGGAGCTTTTGATAATAGCTGGGATAGCAATGATATTCATAGGGTTTTTCTTAGTGTTCATAGGGACATTAATGACAGCAGCAAGTGGAGAGGCTGAAGTTGAGAGTGGAGGTGTCATAATGATAGGGCCAATCCCAATAGTCTTTGGAACTCAGAGAGGTGCAACCTTAGCAATGATCCTCGCAATAATCCTAATGCTTCTCTGGATATTCACGGCTCTGCTGAACAGGAGGGTCTGAGTTGCAATATATCCTCGATCTTTCAATTCTTCTGGTAACTGCAAAAACCTTGGAGTGGCTATTTGAAAAGAAGGAAATCCATCCGATAATAGCCCACATCTCAACTGGAATAATCTTAGGTCCATTTGTTCTCAATGTGATTTCTCCTTCCGAGCCTCTTAAGGTTCTTTCAGAGTTTGGACTGTTGATGATGATGCTGTACATGGGTTTGACAAGTAACTTTTCTGCCATAGCCACAAACAAGCTAAAAGCCACAGTCGTTGCAATTTTGGGTGTGGCATTTTCCTTTGTTCTTGGTTTTATTACTGTAATGGCATTCGGAAGAGGGTTAGCAGCTGCTATATTCGTCGGTGTGACTCTGGGGAACACTGCAATCGAAGTGACAAGTGGAGTTATTGTCAGGGAGAGGGTCAAAAGAGAAATCTCTTCAATTCTAATGGGAGCAGCTTTTGCTGACGACATAATAGCGGTTTACCTAATTGGTATCATTACCGCACTTGCGAGAGGCGAGCTCAGCTTTGTTCCCCTTGCAGTCCTAACGGTCAAAATAGCCCTGTTCATAGTCGCCGTCTTGCTTATCTCAGAATTCGTGTTTAAACGATCCAAAAGGTTTTATGGAATAGTGCGTAATTTAAACATCTTTTTCACATTCACACTTGTTTTAACTTTCCTCCTTGCACTCATAGCCGAAGAAGTCGGTCTTCATCAGATAATTGGGGCATATTTGGCCGGATTGACGATAAGCCGTCTAAGAGAAAGGAAGGATCCCCTTGTCATAAGCAGAATTAAGCTCAATGAGCTGATTGAAGACCTACAAGTTGTACTGACAGAATTTTTCATTCCACTCTTCTTTATCTATGTGGGATTGATGTTTAACCCAACAATGGGCAAAATAAGCTTGTTCATGATTGTCATTCTCTATGTCGCTGCAGTCCTCGGAAAGCTCATCGGATGCTCACTTGGTATGAAAATTTTTGGATTTGACTGGAAAAAGGCAGTTTTAGTTGGAATTGGTATGGGTGGAAGGGGCAGCTTAGACATTGCAATTCTAAAATTCGGACTGGAGAAAGGACTAATTGATCAAAGCCTGTTCGCAAGCATAGTTATTGTCTCAATGCTCACAGCAATAACCACACCCCAGTTCTTTAAACTGTATTTGGGAAAAATTAGGGAGGATAAAGCTTAAACGCATAATGAACAACTCCATGCAGGTGAGAGCAATGACAGCTTTTCCAGAGAAAGGAATGAGTGAGGAGGAAGTGCTTGACGAGCTTGAAAAGCGGTTAAGTGAAGACTTAACTTTTGATTCGGGTAAAATCCTTGGCTCAATGTGCACTTACCCCCATCCCCTTGCTCAAAAGATAATTTCTCTTTACATGGACAGGAATCTTGGAGATCCCGGATTGCATGTTGGAAGCAGAAAAATTGAGGAAGAAGCCGTGCAGATGCTTGGGAATTTGCTGCACTTAAACAAGGCGTATGGAAACATTGTCTCTGGAGGAACAGAGGCAAACATCTTAGCGGTGAGGGCATTTCGCAACATAGCTGATGTTGAAAATCCAGAGCTGATTCTGCCGGAAAGTGCACACTTCTCCTTTCTTAAGGCAAGTGAAATGCTGAAAGTAAAGCTGGTATGGGCTGAGCTGAATGAGGATTACTCCGTCAATGTTAGGGACGTTGAGAGCAAAATTACAGACAACACAATAGGAATTGTGGGCATAGCAGGGACAACGGGTCTGGGAGTTGTGGATAACATCCCAGCTCTTTCAGATTTAGCTCAAGATTATGGACTTCCTCTTCACGTTGACGCTGCATTTGGAGGTTTCGTGATACCCTTTGCCAAAGCCTTGGGTTATGATCTGCCTGATTTTGACTTCAAGCTCAAAGGAGTGCAGAGCGTAACAATTGACCCCCACAAAATGGGCATGGCCCCAATTCCTGCTGGGGGAATAATATTCAGAAAAAAGAGATTCATTGATGCAATAAGTGTTCCCGCCCCATACTTGGCTGGCGGAAAGGTATTTCAAGCCACAATAACCGGAACAAGACCTGGAGCAAACGCACTGGCAGTGTGGGCACTCATAAAGCACTTGGGATTTGAAGGTTACAAAAAGATTGTCAAAAATGCGATGGAGCTCTCAAGATGGTTTGCGGAGCAGATAAGAACTTTGGATGGGGCGTATTTAATAAGAGACCCCATGCTCAATATAGTATCTTTTGGAACTAAAGAACTGGAAAAGGTTGAGAAGGAGCTTAAAATGAGAGGTTGGGGAATTAGTGCCCACAGAGGCTACATCAGGATCGTCATGATGCCCCATGTCAAAAAAGAACACTTAGAGGAGTTTTTAAAAGACTTAAAGGAAATTTTGGGAGGTATATGATATAACCCAAAATATCCACAGTAAATCTAAAACAAAAGAATTTTATACATGCAGCTCTACATTATTAAAAGGTGCTTGTGATGTTTGTCAATCTAAGCACCAAGAGAATAGTGGTATTTCTCACGATTTTTGTACTAATTGAAATGGCAAATGTATCGGTAGCCATCCAATGGGATAATCCAATTGTTGTGGCAGATGCCTTCAGGATTGAGTTCTACGGGGATATGCTGAACGAGATAAAAAACGATTATAAGCTTGAATTTCTCCATAACACCGTCCAAGCATGGATAGACTATCGGGCATGGATGAAGTATCCAGAAGAGTGGGAACATATCAGATCGCTTATTTCACTTTCTCATGCACATAACATTCCTGTTGGAATAGCCATGGGATGGCATGTTGGGGATTCTGTTTATGATCCTTACAATTCGGAGATCGGTTTTCTATATTATTACCAGCATGTAATACCTTACTCCAAAAAATGGAGATATCCAAATGGAACAATAGCCCTTGATCCGTATACTGTAGGCTTATCCCGCTCATTTTCAGGTTACTTTACCATAAGAATTATAGGGGAGGAACTTAGAAGAAGAGATTTCTATGGAATAATGCAACCTCAAAACCCATACTGGAGAAATTTTCTCCTGTACTGGACAAGAAAAGCTGTTGATTCTGGTGCTGATGCAATATTTTTTGACAGCTCTGATGGCATCTTTACATTCGTTTGGGGTGGAGGCTGGGGCTGTAGGGATACATGGGAAGGCCGTGGGTTTATAGACTACCTAAAGTCAAAATTCACCAGAAGTCAGCTTTTAGAGCTCGGGATTAAGGATGTGAATAATTTCTGTTTAAGAACTTACTTGGAAAATAAATACCCCCTAAAAGGAGCATATTCAGTTCCCCTCCCATTTAGGGAGAGATTTTTAACATCTTGGCCATTTGAATTAGTGGAATTTGAAAACAACAGTAAAGTTCTATCAGATCCTGTTGTAAAGGAGGCACTGTTATACTGGTATCAGTCTGCAATAGCTCTCGTTAGGAATGTTTCAATGGAAACCAGAGAATATGCAGAGGAAAGGCACAGGAAAATTTTGTTAACAACAAATGAGTATTTTGCATGGATCCCTTACATAACATTAACACCCTACATGGATGTCGTTTATGTTGAAGACAGCCAGCTTAGACCGTTTCCATACCAGACCAGCGGATTGCTGTGTAAGCTTGCCAGAGCCTCGTCAAACTTCACAAAACCTGTTTGGGTTGGGGAGTGGATTCTCTGGTTTGCAAACCCTTTTAAACCTGAAACTCCACCATCAGATGTTTCCACACTGATAAAACTAAGAATCGCAGAAATATACAGCAATCCTGACTGTATAATGCTTGTTCCATTTGGAACAGGCTCACCAGATGAGGGATGGCCTCCTCACAGGCTGGTTGATGGAAGTGAAAGAGGAGAGGTTTCCAGATACTATCAATTTATATCGAACATGCAAAGGTTTTTCAAGAACACAGCTTCGTACTCTAATGTTGCACTTGTAGTTTCTCTTCCAACTGCAATCTGGCAGTACTTCCCAGCACTTGGAATTCGAAAAAGTGATGAATACTACGATGAAATTAGAGGATGGGCACGTGCCTTAGAGCAGATGCATGTTCCATATGACGTACTCTTCCTTGGAATGGATGGGATCTTAAAAACAGATTTTTATCAGAGAATTGAGAAATACAAGCTCCTGATAGCTCCGGGATTGAGCAGGATTTCGTCTCATGATCTTAGCAGGATTGAAGAATTTCTGCAGAATGGGGGAAGACTTATTACAACATCAGATTTCGCCAGATATGATGAAATGAACAACAAACAGACAGAACTGAATGATTGGCTAAGCAGGGAAAATGTTATCGTTGTAAGTAAAGTTGGAAAAGCATACTGGGACTCACTCAGTAAGAAGGAACCCAATAAGGAACTCTTCAGATATATAGCTGATCA
>JALTMZ010000171.1 GCA_027001105.1 Thermococcus sp. | reverse complement strand
ATAACGGCCATCTGGGTTGTTTGGATTGCAGAAGAAGACAATGCTCCCCTTTGCAACAAATTCAGCCAGCGCTTCTGGATTGTTTGGAGCTTTGACAACCTCAGCATTAAAAATCTTTGCAATTCTTTCATATTCTTCATAAGTGTGCTCTGGGATAATTACCTTCCTTCTTTCTTTTATCGCAAGGATGCCAAGTAAATATAAAGCCTCAGTTATTCCTGCTGTGACTGTTACTTCCTCTCCAATTAGACTTGAGAGCTCTTCTTCTAGACTTTCCCAATAGAGATAGCGGCTTGAGAGCTCTTTAGCACGTTCAAACATATCATCTATCCATTCTGGAAGGTAGGGATTTAGAGAGGCAGAAAAGTCTAAAAGTCCCTCTTCTCTTGCACCGCCGTGATAGGCGTTAAATTTAACTGGTTTAAGCATTACATTTCCTCCATCAAGCTGATTACAGCGTTCTTTAATTCAGGGAGCTGCTTTTTAATAATCACCCAAACTATGCTCAAATCAACGCCAAAATAATGATGGATAACTACGTTCCTTAATCCAATCACGCGCTTCCATGGAATTTCAGGATGTTGCATCCGTATATTCTCGGGAATATGCTTGGCGGCTTCTCCAATTATCTCCAGATTTCTCAGAACAGCATCAATGGTTTTTCTGTCTTTTGTAAAGGTTTCGAAATCATATCCTTCTGTATATTCCTCAATTCGTTCAATGCTTTCCAGAATGTCCTGAAGGAAAAGTCGATAGTCCCTCTTAGACATAAACAATGTCCCTCCTAATTTGTTCCCACAACCTTTTTCGGCTTAATGCGGCGTTTTTGGTAATCAAATCAACTTTAATTCCAAGGATTTCTTCGAGGTACTCTTTTAAATCCACAATTTCCCAGCCAATTGGTCTCTCAAGCTCAACGAGGATATCAACATCACTAAGCTCATCAGCTTCTCCTCTCACATATGAACCAAAGATTGCAATCTTTTTTACACCAAATCTCTTATGCAGTTCATCTTTATGCATGCGCAGAATTTCCTCAATTTCCTCAAGGGACTTCATTGCTATCCCCTTCAGTTATTGTACAAAAAACGATTTAACGATTTCGGAGACAAATATAAAAGCTATCCATTCTCCAACGACGATCCAATAAGTCGTTAAGGCTCTTCTAATATCATCCAATGTTGGTTCTTTCCCCTCAAATCTGTAAACGCCTTTTTTCTCAAGCCAAACTCCTAAAACGGCACTCATCGCTGCTATGGGCTTATCGGAATTAAGCTTGAACTTGGCTTTTCTCCAGTATTCCATAACCTTCCTTGGATTAAAGGGCAGAAACAGCAAAACAGTGAGGCGGGCTGGAATGAAGTTGAGCAAATCGTCCAAACGGGCGGCAAACTTGCCGAAATAAAGGTAGCGCTCATTTTTGTATCCAATCATGGCATCGAGTGTGTTTACGGCCCTATAAATTAGGGCACCACTTAGTCCAAAGATGAGATAATAGGATAGAGGAGCAACTACGCTGTCAGTTATGTTCTCAGCTAAGCTTTCAATTGCTGCTGAATTTAAATGAGCCCTATCCAGCTTTGATACATCTCTGCTCACAATCCAGCGGACATATCTTCGCTGCTCCTCAATATCCTCCCTTATTGTGTTTTTCACGTGCTGAGCAAGGCTTTTGATGGCGAATGAGCTCTTTAAGAGGTAAACGCTCAAAGCAAAGCCTATCCATTTAGGTAAAAACTTAGGAAGCCTTGAAAGAGCAAGAGCAAATGCAATCACAAGCAGAGAGACAAAAGCTCCTGCAGCAAAATCTAAAGCTGGACTCCTTCTTTTGTAGTACCTATCAAAAAAGCCGATTAGCTTGCCAAACCATACTGTAGGGTGAAGCAAAACGGGAGGCTCACCTAAAGTTAAGTCCCAGATGATCGCCAGTGTGAATATCCAGGGGTACTCCATGTTCCGTATCTGGATATTTTGTCCTTTTAACTTTTGAGTTTCAGCAAGAGCTGATAAAATAGTTCTCAAAAGCTTCCATTATAACTTCATACTCTCCCAGCATTTCCTCGCTTGGCTCTCTCAAGCCTCTGCGCACGTACCAAGCTGGATGTCTCAAATAGACAGCATCAAAGCCAACTCTTTTCAACGCTTTTTCTGCCGTCCTTCCAAGGGCAAAAATGACTTTAGGCTTAAGAATTTCGAGCTCCCTCCTGAGGAGTGAAAGCTCCCGCTCATCAAATCCTTTGAGCTTATTCTCCGGAGGATTGCATTTTACAACATTTGTAATATATACAAAATCCGGGTTAATGCCGAGAGAAAAGAGAGCTTTTCTGAGCAGCATTCCGGAAGCATCTCTGTAAAAGCATATTCCCGTGTATCCACAGCCTTTCCTTCCTGGAGCTTCTCCAACTAAAACAACCTTTGAACCAACCCAGCCATTGGCAAAAGGCAAACCTTCAAACCTCTTAACTTTAAGCTGGTATTCGTAGTATTCCTTGTGGCAGAATTTGGTGGGGTTTCTAAGCAATTCATTGTACAGCTCTGCAAGTTTGAGTGCTTTTTGCTTATCCTCTTCGCTTTTAATTAAAAAGCGTTCTTTTGGATTGTAGATAGTCTTAGCATAAATTCCATAAGTTCTCTCATCTAACGACAGCAAATCTCTCCAGTCTCTCAAAAATAGCGGCATGGTTTTATAGTTCCTTGGATTAATGTAAATGTCGCCGATCTTTTTCAGACTTTCAAACCTCAGCAGCATGAATATAAATCAAAACTCGCATTTATATCAATGATGGTCAAGCTGGAATACTTTACAATCGGCACAAGCAGTCACGTGAGTGGTCTATGCCACAGCATAATTAGGGGAGAAGTCTTCACAACTTGTTCACTTGGATGTGTTTACTGCTATGCGAGATGGTATAGAGGCCCTCATGGAAACCCTAAGCCTATTTTTGATGTTTTCAGACTAATCAAAGCCTTAGGGAAGCTCGTGGACAAGAGCATTCCAGTAACTCCAGTTAGATTCTCGGCTTTAAGCGACCCCTTTCAGCCTCCGGCTAAAATAACACTCAAAGCGCTTAAGCTGGCATACAAGCTCAAAGTACCGGTGATTGTGAATACAAAACTCTATCCATCAGAAAAGCATCTCAAAGTCCTTGAAGATCTGGCATCTGAAGGTTTGCTGGTTCTTCAAGTGAGTATAACAGCAGAGAAAAGTGCTAAGGAAGTTAGAATCCTTGAACCTTTGGCGAGTTCAATTGAGGAAAGATTAAAGCTGGTGGAAAAAGCGAGTGAAGTTGGAATCCCAACTGTGGTGA
>JALTMZ010000170.1 GCA_027001105.1 Thermococcus sp. | reverse complement strand
ATTACATCCTAAGAATAATCCTTACTGGGGAATTTAGAACCCCAAATGAAGACGTGCAGAACCTTGAGAAAGAAGTGCAAGAGCTCGAAAAAAAGGTATATGAACTTGAAAAGAAGTGGGCACCTCTTAGATATAAAGCCTATGGAGTTAGTGAAGACAACAAAATTTTGGCTATAGAGCTGAGCGGGCTTTTGGCTGAAAACACGCAGCTTAAAAGGTTTTTAAGGAAAAAAGTCGAGCCAAATTTTAAGCTCAGAAAACTTATTGAATACTACATCCGATAAGATTATAGCGGATGATGAGTAAATTTAAGCGGAGCGATGAAGAACCCTATGAGCGCTGACGCTTTATCTTCTTCTACGGGGGAGTGTGGTAGCTATGATGGGATTAGCCGAGATTGAGAGAAAGGCATTTGATTTGATGGCTACTTCTATCAGAAAATACGAATTTATAGAGAGATGGAAATTTGAAGGAAAAACCATAAGGTTACCATTTCAGAGAGAAGCTGAGCCAGGTACATTGTTCGTTTTCTCAAGGGAGATTGAAGTTCCCAACGATGGCCTTAAATGGTTCCTAAAAGTTTCTATGGAAGGAAATGCTTTAGTAAAGCTTGACGGAACAGCATATGGAACAATAGATGATGTTCACACATACATACCGATTCGTCCTGGAAAGCATAAACTTGAGCTCATAGTATCTCCTCTAACAATGTTTGGATATCACAAATGGCGTATTAAAATTGATTATGCAATGCTCGTTGGGATTATGTGGGAACCCTACGTCATAGCTCAAAGACTTCTTGATTTAGTGAGCTTCATTGAAGTAATACAGGAAGAAGATTTGAAAGAAGCTTTAATGAAGGAACTCTCAGATATTCTTATTCGAGTTAAGAGCGTTCCGAATATTAAGCAGATAACCCTCCTAAGGATGCTCCTTCATGATGGGGGTTTGGGGATCAAAGAGCTCAAAATTGGGCGCTTTGATGTAAGGGATGTCAGACCTGATTATATGTTTCTCTCTGCGGTGTATGGAATTGGTGCTATGAAAGAAAAAATTAAAGATATCCCCAAGCCGAGAAGAGAACACTATCTAAAGGAAATTGATAGGATACTCGAAGAGCTTGAAGATGCACTTACCAGACTGAGAAGGATATTCCCAAAAATCGGCAAAGCTTATGCTTTTGCACATTCTCACATAGACGCTGCTTGGTTGTGGACATACGCCGAAACAAAGCAGAAGATTCTGAGAACTTTTTCGACAATTGAGAGGCTCATGAGGAGATATGGAATAACATACATCCAAAGCTCAGCCCAGTACTATGAATGGCTTGAGGAGCTTGACAAAGAACTCTTTGAGAAAGTTAAAAAGTATGTCGGAGAAGGAAAATGGATACTGGCTGGAGGAATGTGGGTTGAAAGTGATGTTCAGCTTATAGACGGTGAATCCCTTGTGAGGCAGTTCTTGTACGGCCAAAGATACTTCCTTGAAAAATTCGGGAGAATAGCAAAGATAGGGTGGCTCCCTGATACCTTCGGTTTCTCTGCTTCTCTGCCGCAAATAATGAAGAAGAGCGGGATTGAAGTCTTTGCTACGTATAAGCTCCTATGGAATGAAAGGAACGAGTTTCCATATCATGCCTTCATATGGAAGGGAATTGATGGAACAGAGATTCCTGTTCACCTTATGATGAGCTATAAATCTTCAATGACTGCCAAAAGCCTCTACAAGCAGTGGAAGCGCTATAAGAACAAATATGAAGTTCCCTTCTTGCTTTATGCTTACGGATATGGTGATGGTGGCGGAGGGATTACATGGGAAATGGTTGAGATGATGAAGCACATGAACAAAGTACCTCACATCCCAAAGATAGTTAAAGGATATGAGGATGAGTATATTTCAGAACTCAAATCGTGTATTGATAAGATGCCTACATGGGAAGGTGAGCTTTACGTTGAGGTGCACAGAGGGACATATACAACAAACCTCAAGATGAAAAAGTATATGGCAGACGCTGAATCGGTCCTAAGGAGTGCTGAAATCTGGAGTTCAATAGCTGATATGCTTGGACTTGTTGAATACCCAAAAGAGGAACTTGAAAAGCTCTGGAAGAGAGTCCTGTTGCATCAGTTCCATGATGTTCTACCTGGTTCTTCAATAAAGGAAGTTTATGATGAAGCTATTGAAGATTTAAAGAAAGTAATCAGAAGGGCCGAGGGAATAATCCAAAATACATTGGAAAAAATTGCCGAAAGGGAAGGTGGTTTTCTGATATTCAACGACCTGCCTTGGGAGAGGAGAGAGGTAGTTGAGGTTAATGGAGAATATTACCTCCTTGAGGCTCCACCTCTGGGCTGGAAAGCCTTTGAGCCTATCGAAGCTAAGGAAGGGGTTAAAGTTAGAGATGAGAGGAATAAAATAGTACTCGAAAACGAGTATCTAAGGGCAGTTATAAATAAGGATGGAGAGTTGATTTCCCTCTATGACAAAGAGAATGAAAGAGAGGCATTAAGGAGCACCAGCAATGTCTTGATGGCCCATATAGATACACCAGGCATGTGGGATGCTTGGGACATAAACGAGGACTTCCTGATTCAAGGTGAAAAGCTCAAAACACTTGAAGAAGCCAGGGTGATTTATCAAAGTCCATTAATTGCTGTCATCAAAGTAGTCAAAGGCTATGGCAGTTCAAGGGTGACCCAGTTCATAAAGCTCCGCAAGGAATCAAAATTACTGGAGTTTGAGACTAAAGTCGACTGGAAGGACAAGGAAATTCTGCTCAAGGCATGGTTCAACTTCAACACACACAACTGGAGTTCCTTCTATGATATTCCTTATGGCGTCATAGAGCGGCCGGCCGTTAGAAACACTCCCTGGGAGCAGGCTAAATTTGAGGTTCCAGCTTTGAGGTGGGCGGATGTCTGCGATGGTGATTATGGAGTTGCTATAATCTGCACGTCAAGGCATGGCTACACAAACTGGGACTCAAAGATTGGACTCAGCTTGCTCAAGTCGCCAATTTACCCAAATCCATGGAGTGACTTGGGGGAAGGTGAATTTACATATTACATCTATCCTCACAAGGGAGATTGGTTTGAGGGAGAAGTTTACAAGAGAGCACTGGAGGTTTGGTCAAAGCTTAGGGTTGTCAAGGCAGAGAGAGTTAAAGAAAAAGCTAAGGAGTTCAGTTTTATAAGGACGGATGCGGTAGTTGGAGCGTTGAAGAAAGCAGAAGATGGAAACGGATATATCTTAAGGCTGTACAATCCATCAAAAGAGGAGCTTGAGGTTGAACTGCCAAGAGAAGGTATCGAAATGG
>JALTMZ010000169.1 GCA_027001105.1 Thermococcus sp. | reverse complement strand
AAGCCACATGCAGCCACCTTCCGTCAGCCTTACCCCATGCACTTTAGGAACAACCCTTTTTACACTCTTGTAAATTTGGGGCTCTTTTGGAAGACCCATGAGCATATAGTGCTCATAGCCTCCGGGCAGAAGGGCATGGAAAATTGGATTGTCGACGTGGTACATCCTCTCAAATACTACAACAGGCTGCTTTCTAACGTAGTCATAAGTTCCCGTTATGTCAACAAAGGGGCCTTCATCAGTCAGCTCTGGTAGAATCTTCGCCTCAAAAACGAACTCACTCTCTGCTGGAACTTCAATGCCATTGACATTGACAACCTCCAATGGTGACCTCAAGGTTTTCTCCTTTATTGCAGATGCTATGTTAAGCTCACTCTTGCCGTATTCCACACTTGTAGCAGCAGCAAGCAAAACATAGATTGGATTACCAACAATTATCCTAACATCAAGCTCTTCTCCTCTCTCTGCTTTCTCTTTCCACATTGCATACAAGTGGCGGGGAACAACTCTTATTGCCGCTCTATTGTCATCAATTACCATTATTCTATGGAAAGACATGTTCACAAAGCCTTTTTCATCTTTCGCAATCACAACTGCAGATGTGAAGTATTCCCCTCCATCTTTTGGATAGTACTTTGGAATCGGGAGTTCTTTAAGGGAGAAATCTTCGGTTTTGTTTTTCATAAACTCAGCTTTCTCAATTAATTTGTAATCGTGAAGATTATCCATTGCGTACTCCATAACATGCAGAATATCCTCCTTTTTAATGCCCAAATATTCTGCTATTCTTTCCCTCGTTGACCAGAGATTACCAACGACCTCCCATCCATCAACATCTTTGAAGAGAACAGGCTTTGTTTTATATTTAAGCAAATATTTCGTTATCTCAAGGCTTTTGCTAATGGGTTTTTCAATAGTGACAACTTCATCTTCAAATTTTTCGATGATTTCCCTCAGCATAACACCACCATTCCAAATTATGCTAACCCACTTTTATCCTTTCTGTACAAATTTGAGGCAAAAAGTCTATAAAGAGTTTTTTCCAAAACTGTCTTTTGATTGACGATGGCCATGGTAACGTTACGAATTCCAAATAAAAGTGCAAAGGTTATCATAGAAAAGGCAGAGCCCAAGGTCTACTTCATGATTTATGAAGCCTTAAGCTACAAGAGAGATTTCGGTAAATGGGAAAAGCCTGAAAGCCTATATGATCCATATGAGAAGTCTTTTCCTGTAGGTCTGATTCCGAGAGTTAAGAGACTTTTGAATTCCAAGGGTTACCGGGTGAGGATTATAGATGAACGTGAAGTTGAGGGCATCAAACTGAACTCAGAATGGAACGAGAAGTACAAACTAAGGAGATATCAGCAGAAAGCCGTTAGAAAAGCAATAAAGGCAAAGATGGGTGTTCTTGCGTTACCCGTTGGTAGTGGAAAAACAGTTGTTGGCTTGAGGATAGTCCACGAACTCGATCTTTCTGCCCTTATAGTCGTTCACACTAAAGAACTCCTCTATCAGTGGAAAGAAAAAGTTGAAGAAGTCCTTGGAGTCGAAGCCGGCATTGTTGGGGATAACAAATGGAACGAAAAACCCGTAACTGTGGCAATGATTCAGACGCTTCTTTCAAGAGGTGCTGATAAACTTGAGCTTCCGTATGCTATTGTAATTTTTGATGAGTGTCACAGAACTTCAGCTGCTGAAAAGTTCTACCAGCTTGGTATGTCACTCCCCCAAGTATACCGCTTTGGGCTCTCAGCCACGCCTTGGAGAAGGATTAGAGGGGAAGAGATAAAGATCGAAGGAGCAATAGGGCCTATAATCTATGAGGTCAAGGCAGATGAGCTGATCAGAGAAGGATTCTTGGCAAAACCAAAATTCGAAATTATACAATACAAGTCAAAAATGCCAGCATTAGCTGAGAGATACAAGGAGCTCTATGAAGAGATGATCATGGAAAATGAGGAGAGAAATAAGGCTATAGTTGAAAAAGCTATTGAACTTGCAAAAGAAGGACACAGAGTCTTGATTGATGTCAGGAGAATTGATCACGGGGAAATCTTGGTGAAGATGCTCAAGGATAGAGGGGTTAACGCTGAGTTTTTAAGCTCTCAAAGCCCCAACAGATGGGAAATTTTTGAGAAATTTAAAAAAGGAGAAATCCAAGTCTTGGTTTCTACTCTGCTTAAAGAAGGAGTTGACATACCAGAAATTTCTGCTATAATTTTAGCTGGTGGAGGGAAGAGTGACATAATGACAATCCAGACCATAGGAAGAGCCTTGAGACCAAAGGATGGAAGAGAAGCGGTAATAGTTGATGTGCAGGATGATGATCCTCTATTATTCACACACTTTATCGAAAGGGAGAAAGCTTTGAAGCATTATTACGGAAAGTTCTACGATAATGGCATTTCAACCAAGGTCAAACAAAAATCATAAATAAGATAACCAATCCTTAAACATGCCAGCTTTGACCAAAAAGCTACTAAACCTTTCGAAAAACTCCTGTTTAATCTTTCTGAGTGAGTATTCATCAATTTGAAAGATAGCATTTTCATATTTTATTTCCCACAGAACAAGATTTTCCGGAGGGGAAGGAGGAAGCTTTTTATCACTTCTTTCTTTCAGCATTTTTCGTATATCTTCAGTTCCAACAGTACCAAAACCACACAGCTTTAATGCGGTTACAATTCTCCTCACCATTTCCCAGAGAAAGCTCTTTCCTTCAATTTCAATTATGATTAAATCTCCTCTTGGGATTATTTCGAGTCTGTTAACTTCTCTTATGGGATCTTTAGATTTTTCAAGTCTAGCAAAGGCAGAAAAATCATGGGTGCCAACGAAAAGTCTGGCACATTCTTTCATTGCATTTACATCAAATCCTTCATCAACCAAGTAGTACCGGTAAATTTTGCTCTTTGCCCAGAACCTTGGATGGAAGTCATCTGGAACTTGAGCAACTCCCAAAACCCAAATATCTCTTAAATGATGATTTAAAACTCTGGGCTGGGCTAATTTTGGGTTTTCTGTGTTGAATGCAATCACATTTCCTAAGGCACTGACTCCCCTATCTGTCCTTGATGCCCCTTTAAAATTGGCCTTTTCTGGAGATTCAATTACATCAAGCTTTTGAAGAACCCTAATTATTTCGCCTTCCACGGTTCTTAACCTCGGCTGTCGCTGGAATCCATAAAATTTACTTCCATCATATGCTATTTTCAACGCAATCCTCATATTTTCCGCCTACAATTGGATAATAAGCTTTGGTTATAAAAGACTTTTGGAAATAAAACTTTTATTTTGTTTTTTAGATTTGAAAATCTTATAC
>JALTMZ010000168.1:2724-12424 GCA_027001105.1 Thermococcus sp. | reverse complement strand
CTTGGGGCAATGCTTGTCGAGCATCTTTGCCCCTGAAAGCAAGAGAGGGGTTATTATTTTTCTTATCTCTTCATCGCTTAGTGCCATTGTTACTCACCGCTTAACAGCTGAAATACATCAACTAAGGCTTTTTTTCCTAAACGGGAACGTTTTATCTTATCTGAAATCTCTGCTATATCAAATGCCACGATGTTAAAGTTCCTCTTAATTTCTTCAAGGATGTTGAGAAGCTCCTCCAATGTAAGTTCACCATGCTGAAATCGGGCAATTTTGTACTCAGGTAGGAGAACATCCAAATCAATGGTGAGATAGATTTCTTCTCCAAGGTACTTTTTAGTATCTTTTATTATCTCATCTATCGGATGATTCTTCAAGCTCTTGTAAGCTTTCCATTTACCTCTTGTTTTCCTGCTTCTGGGCAGGGCAGGAAATATCTTAACCCGTCTTGTCCACAGTTCAGTCCCTTCTGTGGTTGGTATCATTAGAACGGGTCCAATAATTGAGGCTTTTTCAATTATTCTTTCTGAGAGGGCATAAGCAAGCCAGGATCCATGATCGAGATAGTCATGCATTAGATCAGTGTGGGCATCTATGCTTATAACTGCCTTTGGCTTTAGCTTTTGAAGTATTCCATATGTTGCAAGATGATCACCGATAATGTATGCCTCATCCACGGGCAATCTCTCAGAAAGCAGTTCAATGGTATTCGATTCAACAACCATATAATCCTCAATAAGCTTGTTTTTTTGAAGAAAATTGAGAACATACATGACGCCCTCTCTATTTGGTTTTTCCCCAAACGGAATAAATGTGACCATTGTAATTCCCAAGATTTAATTCAGTGAACTCTTTTTAAACTTAGTCCACTGTTGTCTGTTTTCACTTCACACACAATTAAATAATTATTTAATTATGTTTGCAAATTCTTGTCAAAAATTTTGAGAGTTAAAGTTAAAAAGTGTGCAATTGATGTTAAGGTGGAAGCTCTAAGAAAAATATTCGGAGGAGTTCAAGATGATTCTCCAAGTTGCTTTAGACTTAACTGATATTGAGCAGGCTATTTCTATAGCGGAGAAAGCTGCTCGCGGCGGTGCCCATTGGCTCGAGGTTGGAACGCCGCTTATTAAAAAAGAAGGGATGAGGGCAGTTGAACTGATGAAAAGGCGTTTTCCTGATAGAAAAATAGTCGCTGATCTAAAAACTATGGATACCGGAGCATTAGAGGTTGAAATGGCAGCGAGGCATGGAGCAGATGTAGTTTCTATTTTGGGAGTTGCTGACAATAAAACAATAAAAGATGCCCTCATGGTAGCAAGAAAATATGGAATAAAGGTCATGGTTGATCTAATTGGGGTTAAAGATAAGGTCAAAAGAGCCAAAGAACTTGAAGAGATGGGAGTCCATTATATTCTTGTTCATACAGGGATAGACGAGCAAGCACAAGGAAAGAGCCCGCTTGAAGATCTGGAAAAAGTTGTTAAAGCAGTTAAGATCCCAGTTGCTGTTGCAGGAGGATTGAACTTAGAGACTATTCCTAAAGTCATTGAACTTGGTGCCACCATAATTATCGTGGGTGGAGCAATAACTAAGTCGGAGAATCCAGAAGAAGTGACAAGGAGGATAATTGATCTCTTCTGGGGCGAGTACATGCAGACAATCAGAAAGGCAATGCATGATATAACTGAACATATTGGTCACGTCGCTGATGCACTCAGGCTGGAAGAGGTCAGAGGAATGATAGATGCTATGATTGGGGCTAACAAGATATTTATTTACGGGGCTGGAAGGAGTGGACTGGTTGGTAAAGCTTTTGCCATGAGGCTAATGCATCTTGATTTCAATGTTTATGTGGTTGGAGAAACAATAACTCCCGCATTTGAAGAAGGTGATTTGCTAATAGCCATCAGTGGGAGTGGGGAAACGAGGACAATAGTTGACGCAGCTGAAATCGCAAAGAAGCAGGGGGGAAAGGTTGTTGCCATCACCTCATACAAGAACTCAACGCTTGGGAAGTTAGCCGATGTCGTAGTTGAAATTCCAGGAAGAGCAAAAACTGATGTCCCAACTGATTACATAGCAAGACAGATGCTGACTCAGTACAAATGGATAGCTCCGATGGGAACGCTTTTCGAGGATTCTACAATGGTCTTTCTGGATGGAATAATTGCACTCTTAATGGCAACATTCCAGAAGACCGAAAAGGATATGAAGAAAAAGCATGCGACCTTAGAATAGGGGTCACCATGATTTCCTTTACTCATATTTTTGTTGGAATTGGAAACAGCGGAATAAGGATTGTGAGGAATATTGACATACCTAATGCTGTCAAAGTACCTCTGGATTCTTCCTATTATCTCTTTGATAAAAAGAGACACTCTTTTGTAAAGCAAATTAAAAGCTTTTTTGGAAGCCTAAGTGATGATACGATAATCTGGATTATTTTTGAGGACAAGCCGATTAACATCGAGATTGTAAGGCTCATCAACGATGCTCTTACGAAGAATGTGATTCGTTTGGCTTATGTGCTTTCCCCTTATAAAGAACTCGTCCATGAAGAAAAACCAGAATGGGCTCATAGTTTTGAAACCGTGTTTTATGATTCACTTTCAGAGTTTTTAGGTGCATACACGGCAATACCCTTAGAAGATGCATTTAATGCGGCAAGCAAACAAATTGGACTCATGTTTTCAAAGCTTTACTATTACCTTGAAAACCAAATGCTCGTCAACATTGACTACGCTGACTTGTTTAACATGATTAAAGGAGGCAACGTAGGCATACTGCGAATCCTAAGGGATGTTAACTTTGAATGGAACTGGGGAATATGGGACAGGGGGTTAATCAGCATAATGGTAGGTAAGAACGTGCCTCTAAAAAATGCCCACGGGATTTTGGAAAAGTTTCAGCATCTTCTAAGGGAAAAGGACATAATCTGGGGAGTTAGAATGAACAAGGAACTTGATAATGAAATTGAGATTTTAGCACTTTTAATCAAGAGGTGGTCAAATGGAGGCAATTCTGTTTGATGTAGATGAGACACTTTTAACAGAAAAGCCATTGATGATGCTTTTTCTTCCTCAGGTATATGAAGAGATTTCAAGGAGACTTCAGATTAGAAAGGAGGAGGCAAGAGCTAAGTTTCTTGAGGAGATACTGAGTCGGAGGAATACTTACGAATGGCACGACTGGAACTTCTTCTTCAGGCTTTTCAACTTAGATCTAAGGTATGAGGAGCTTCTAACTGCCTATCCTCATAAGATCCATGTGTTTCCTGACGTGAAGCCAACATTGGAGTGGTTGAAGTCAGAGGGGTACAAACTTGGAGTCGTTACAAGCGGACCAACTTATCAAAAACTAAAACTCAGAATAGCGAAACTCGACAACTATTTTGATGTAATTGTCACCAGAGAGGATGTAAACACAATAAAGCCAGATCCAAAGATATTTATATACGCATTGGAAAGACTTAAAGTTGAGCCAAAAAAGGCAATGATGATTGGTGACAGCTTGCAGCAGGATGTATACGGTGCAAAAAATGTTGGAATGATCGCTGTTTGGATCAATAGAAATAATGAAAAAGGATACAACTTCGCTGATTACGAAATTAGAACCCTTCATGAGTTGAGAAAAATCTTGGGGGGTTTAAAATGAAGGAGATATTTAGCAAGGAGGGAATTTTTGTTGAGTATAAAGAGAAAGTAGTCGAACTTGAAAATGGTGATATGCTAATCCATACTCAGGAATCCCCAACAAAACTTTGGTGGGAACTGAAAGAGGTCCTCAAGGGTAAGAGAGTTAAGGTTGTAGTATATGAGATAGAGGAATGAAAATGATAGCTCACATCATAAATACTGATATCTATGGCAGAGGAATTCTGAAGGTTTATCTGGAATACCGTCTCAGAAATTTCAATTTCTTAAAAAATGCTGCAAAATTGCTCATAGATAATTCGGAGAAAGTCTTAGTTGTCTCAAGCTTTCCCATTCCTCCCATGAACATCTGTGAAACTGATGGACCATTGGGAGCTTTGGCACTTTACAAAACTGTTGAAAAAGTGGGTGGAAAAGCTGAGATCTGGGCACATGAGCAGGTGAAAAAGGCTCTAAAACCTTTTGGCGTCACTTTTGTGGAGCATCCAGATGTATCGGAGTATTCTCTTCTTATAAGCGTTGAAACTGTTGGAAGGGCAAAAGATGGAAAGTATTACTCTATGAGTGGGCTTGAGGTAAAAACTACTACCCCTTTTGACGAAATATTCTTAGAAGCCAAGGAATTAAGGATACCAACCATAGGAATTGGCGATGGTGGTAACGAAATAGGCATGGGAAAGATTAATCATCTCATTAAAAAATACATCCCTCTTGGAGGGAAAATTGCATCCATAGTTGATACCGATGAGCTCATAGTTTCTGCAGTTTCCAATTGGGGAGCTTATGGGTTGGTCGCTCAGGTTTCACTTGAGATCGGAGAAAACCTTTTGGAAGAGTGGAATGAACGAAAGAACTTAGAAGTTGTAATCTCCGCTGGATTAATTGATGGAATAATCAAGAAACCTGTTATGAGCGTTGATGGGATAAGTGTTGACATCCACGAAAAGATCGTTGAGCTTTTAAAGGAAACAGTGAATTACCAGCTTTAGTCAGAAAGGTAAGGTGATTGGAATGAGAATCGAAGACTTCATAAAAGATGAGAAGAGCTTGGCTATAATCAAAAAGGCGGAGGAATTTGCCAAAAACTTTTTTGAAAGAGAGGGCACACACGGGTTTTCGCACACGGAGAGGGTTCTTGCACTCTGCATGCACATCGGGAAAAAAGAGGGTGCAGATTTAGAGGTTTTGGCTTTGGCTGCTCTTTTACACGATATCGCAAGACCTCTTGAAAGCAAAGGAAAGATTGAAGATCATGCTAAAGAGGGGGCAAAGATCGCAAGACGTTTTCTTAAAGGTCTGGGATATGAAAAGACTGACCAGGTTGCCCATGCGATTGAGGCTCATCGCTTTTCAAAACCACCAGAACCTCAGACTCTTGAAGCAAAAATTCTCAGTGATGCGGATAAGCTTGATGCAATAGGAGCAATAGGAATTGCAAGAGTTTTCATGTACTCCGGTGAGCATGGGAGAAGCTTGGAGTATTCCCTAAAACATTTTGAAGAGAAAATACTAAAACTTAAGGATTTGATGTACACTGAAGCTGCAAAACAAATTGCACTTGAGAGGCACAAATATGTAGAGGAGTTCATAGATAGAATAAGGAAAGAAATTGAAGGTGAGCTTTAGGACATATTTTAATTTTTTCAATTTTTAATCTTTATAATATATGCGCCATTGTATCCAGTATACCCATATACTGGGAGAATCACCCCGAATTTTTGAATGATAAGGTTTTTAAATGACTCTCACAAAAAAGTGTTAGCTTGTTATGTTCATTTTTAATATTAACAGGAGGTGAGCAAATGAAAGCACCAATCTGTGAGGTTTGTTTAAAAACTGACGACATTCTATGTCCAGCAGATGAAAAAAAGCTGCAAGAAGGTGTTATTTCTGAACTTGACGTTAAAATTGCAAGACTGCTTTACAAACTCCTGGGAGATGCTGACATAGAGTTCAAAAGGGCTGTTGAGGCTGGGGACTTAATTGTGATTATGGTTGGCGAAGGAGATGTTCCGCTTACAATTGGCAAAGGTGGAAAGAATATCAAACTTCTGATGAGGGAGCTTGGTAAGAGGATCAGGGTAATTGAGGGAAGAGAGATCAAGGGGACAGACGATGTTAAGAAGCTTGCAACGGATTTGTTCTATCCAGCAAGCATATTTGGAGTTAACATTGTCTATAAACCAAACGGCGGACAGTACTACAAGGTCTTGGTTCTTCAGAGGGATAAAAACAAACTCCCAGAGAAACCAGAGGTTCTGGAGAATATTCTAACTCAGATCACTGGAAAAGACTCTAAAATTGCTTTTATCTGATTTCATTCTTTTGGAGGTTTGAAAATGTATAGAACTCACTATTCAAGTCAAATAACTGAAGAACTTAACGGACAAAAAGTTAAAGTTGCTGGCTGGGTTTATGAGATCAAGGATCTTGGGGGAATCAAATTCCTTTGGATTAGAGACAGGGAAGGGATTGTTCAGGTAACAGCCCCTAAAAAGAAAGTCAGTGAAGAAATATTCAAATTAATACCAAAACTGAATAGCGAAGATGTTGTAGCTGTTGAAGGAGTGGTAAACTTCACGCCCAAAGCTAAATTAGGATTCGAGATAATACCAGAAAAGCTTGAAGTACTTTCAAAAGCTGAAACACCTCTCCCATTGGATCCGACAGGAAAAGTTAAGGCAGAACTTGACACAAGATTAGATAATAGATTTATTGACCTAAGAAAGCCAGAGGTCATGGCAATCTTTAAAATTCGGTCAAATGTCTTTAAAGCTGTAAGAGAGTTCTTCTATAATGAGGGATTCATAGAAATTCATACCCCAAAGATCATAGCCACTGCCACAGAAGGGGGAACTGAACTGTTTCCAATGAAGTATTTTGAGAAGGATGCTTTCTTGGCGCAATCCCCACAGCTTTACAAGCAGATAATGATGGCATCTGGTTTGGATAGAGTTTTTGAAATTGCCCCAATATTCAGGGCAGAAGAACACAACACCACAAGGCATCTGAATGAAGCATGGAGCATTGATGCCGAGATCGCTTTTATTGAAGATGAAGATGAAGTTATGCAGGTGTTAGAACGCCTTGTGGCATATGCAATCAACTATGTGAGAGAGCACAATGAGAAAGAACTCAAGATCCTCAACTTCGAGCTTGAAAAACCAAAGTTGCCATTTAGGAGAATAACTTACACAGATGCACTTGAAATCCTCAAAGATTTGGGCAAAAATATTCCCTGGGGTGAAGACATAGATACTGAAGGAGAAAAGCTCCTTGGTCAGTATATTAAGGAGAACTATGATGAGGATTTGTACTTCATTTACCAGTACCCAAGTGAGGCTAAGCCGTTCTATATTATGAAATATGATGATAACCCAAAGATTTCAAGGGCTTTTGACTTAGAGTACAGAGGCGTGGAGATAACCTCGGGAGGTCAGAGAGAGCACAGATATGCAATTCTTAAACAACAGATAGCAGAAAAAGGATTAAACGTTGAAAGCTTTGAGTTCTATTTAAAAGCCTTCAGATATGGAATGCCACCACACGGAGGCTTTGGCTTAGGTGCTGAGAGATTGATCAAACAGATGCTCAACTTGGGCAATATCAGGGAAGTTATATTATTCCCAAGAGATAGAAAAAGACTGACACCATAACAGCTTTATACTCCTTTATCCTTTTTTCCATTTAGGCTGATAAAACCTTGGAGGAGAAGAATATGAGAAGGATGGCTTTAATGTTAATTGGATTGTTATTTTTGTCAACAGCCCCAGCTGTAAAATCTGTCTCTGTTCCAGAATACGCGGGGTTAAGCCTGATTGAACTTGGACTAAAAGATTCCGTTGTTTTTGGAATCTATGAGATTAAATTCACTGATGTTGATCCATACTGGACAAAAGCTGCCTTGGACATCTATGAGAATGGTGTCAAAAAAGCAACGGCAGTGCTTGGTTTGGGAGACAGCTATTACTACCCAAGTTCCACTAATCAGCTCCTGAGAATCACATTAAAATGGACCCAAGCAGACAGAAAAACAATCCTGATAGCAATTGACTCCCCTCTGATTAAAATAGCCTCCGATGTGAGATTAGACGAAGGAGACACTTACACTCTTCCGGCTGGATTTCCAAGTATAAAAATAAAGCTCGTTGATGCTTACGATACAAGTGCGAAGTTCACTGTTTATCTGCCATATACCACACTCACTAAAACAGTCAATGAAAACGATGGCTTTGGAGTTGCCTATAAACTGACCGATGAAGTCTCTTATTACCCATATGTCTTTGTGTTCCTAAAGACCTCAGTGAAAAATAGCTACGCCACTGTTGATATTTATGTTCCGAAGTATGCCGCGACAAAGCTGGAAATAAAGAAAGCAACTGCAAAAGAAACTCCAACTGAAACAAAAGTTGAACCAACAGAGCTTGTATACGATGATATCCTATATGTTGGAGAAATCCTCACGATAAACTATAATTCAACAATATATAAGCTCAGGCTTAACTCAATAGGATACTACTCAAGTCTAAGCCTTTTTGATAAAAATAACAAACCATTAGAGACTTTTAGCGTAAAAGAGGGAGGTAGCTATACAAGCAAAAAAGCCCCAATTAGAATTGAGATACCTCCGAACAGCGTTGATCTCACATATAACCGCACCTACATTAAAATCTATGCCCCAAGCGGTGCAGAGGTTCCTCCAATAGTGCGGGAAGCAAAAATAAAAGTAGAGTTAAGCACAAACACTAAAGAAATGCTCCTCAACAGTGAAGAGCTGATAGTATTCGTGAACGTGGAGAATCGGGGAAGAGGAAAAGCCTTCGATGTCAAAGTAATGGCCCCACTACCAAACAACTTTGAGCTGAAAAGTGGAATCGGCACTTGGTCGCTGAAAACCCTTGATGCCTTCACAAAAATGCCGGTTCTGGTATATACACTGAAACCAACTCAAGTTGGCAGATATGACCTTGGAAAAGTAAAGGTAGAGTACTACAATGAGGCTGGACAGAAGAAGGTTATAAGTTCAAATGAGGTAAAAGGGATAGTGGTGTATTCAATTCCGGAGATTTCCCTCTCTGCAGAAGCTTTCAATGGAACTTGGAGCAATTACATCACAACACAAGAAAAGAGCATCAAGCTTAGGTTTAAGGTTTCCGCTGCAAAAGGCAATCCTGAATTTGAATTCATAAAGAATGCAACCCTCCAACTAATACTACCAGACAGTATTGATGGTGAAACGACAATTAAGCTTGGAGATATAAAAGCTGGTGAGGAAAAGATAGTTGAGGGGCAATATGTTGTTCTCAAGCAAGCAGTTTCAATTATAGGTGCAAAGCTCAAATATCAAGATCCACTTGGCAACTGGCACGAGGAGTATTTTGGCAACTTGTTAATTATCAATTCAATTCCACCAAAAGTCATTGTTGAGGAGAAAGTCCAAAAAGTATATCCGAAGCCGGAGGAATTACCTGATTACATAAAGAAAACATTGGACACATTAAAAGATCCAACACCGCTTGCACAAGCCATTGAGAATATTACAGTAAATTATCTTCCAAAGAAACCAGACTACAAGACTCCTTTAATAGTGATTCTGGTGGTATTGGTCATTGCTCTTGGGGCTGCAACAGTGAACTACAAGAACAAGTATGAGATTGCCAGGAGTAAGCTGGAGAGGAGAAAGAGAAGACCTGGAGGGCTCCCCAAGAAGGAAGAAGAGGAGCAAGAAGCAAAAACCTCAGAAGTTGAGAAAGAAGAAGTCCCCTGACTTTTCTTAATCTTTATATATTCTTTTCTCCCCTTATTTTAGGGATGAAACATGTTCAAGTACAAGCAAGTTATGGTCATTAGGCAGGATTTAAAGCTCAGCAAGGGGAAGTTAGCAGTTCAGGTTGCCCACGGTGCAGTTACAGCAGCGTTTAAAGCATATAAGGAAAAACCAGAATGGTTCAAAGCATGGTTTCACGAAGGACAGAAAAAAGTAGTTGTAAAAGTGCAGAATGAAAAGGAGCTCTTTGAGTTAAAAGCAGAAGCAGAGAAACTTGGAATAC
>JALTMZ010000168.1:0-2714 GCA_027001105.1 Thermococcus sp. | reverse complement strand
GAATACCGACTGCCCTCATCAAAGATGCCGGATTGACTGAAATTCCTCCTGGAACAATAACATGCTTGGCAATTGGGCCCGCACCTGAAGATCTCGTCGATAAAGTTACAGGACATTTAAAGCTGTTATGAGGGGTATGGATGGACTACAAAGAGTTTTTCAGGCAGTTTAAACATTTAAGTGAAACTCCTGGTATCGGAGGAAAAATTAAGCAAAGACCCGAAGATTTCATAGTTGTTGAGATAGTCCCAAAAAGGATAATTAGCGGAGGTCCTTGCTTAATCTACAAGCTCAAGAAGAAAAATTGGGAAACAATGGCAGCTGTGAAAGAGATTGCAAAAAGAATCGGAATTCATTATAAAGGGATTGGATTTGCCGGGACAAAAGACAGGCATGCACTTACTGTTCAGTACATAAGCATTTGTGATACGGCACTAAGGGAAAAGCTTGACTCTCTAAAAATCCAAGATATAAAGCTTGAGTTTGTGGGTTATGGCAAACCTTTAAAGCTTGGCATGTTGATCGGAAATAAGTTTAGAATTGTAATTAGAGAGCCGGAGTTACCAATTGAGGAAGCTTTTGAAAGAACAAAGGAGATAATAGCTGAGCTTAAATCTAAAGGGGGATTTCCAAATTATTTTGGATATCAGCGCTTTGGCGAGAGAAGAGTTGTGAATCACGAAATTGGGAAGCTTCTATTGAAAGGGCAGTTTGAAGATGCTGCAATTAAATTTTTGGGTGAATACACCGGTGAAATGGAAGGTGATGAAGCGAGAAAAAATTTTTTAGAGACCAAAAATATCGAAAAAGCATTAGAAGAATTTCCTAAATTCTTGAGATACGAAAGAGCGATGCTCTATCGGTATAAAGAGACTAAGAGCTGGAAAAAAGCGTTTGCAGTTTTGCCAAGACCAATTCTCAGAATTTTCATACATTCATATCAGTCATACCTTTTCAATAAAGTCCTTTCCAGAAGAATTGAGGAAGGCTTACCCCTCAATGAGGCTTTAGTAGGGGATATTGTCTGTCAAGTTAAGCGTGGGATTCCTTTGAGGAGCAAAACCTTCAAGGTCACAAAAGGAACACTAAGGTTGGTAAATGAAAAAATCAAAAAAGGGGAGGCAATGGTCACTGGCCCAATATTTGGCTTTGCTTCTCGTTTAGCAGATGGAGAAACGGGGAGAATAGAGAAGGAGATACTCGAAGAGGAGGAAATAAGCCTAAAAGAGTTCAAAATGAAAAGTCTAAAAATTTTGGCTGAACCTGGTGGAAGAAGAGAGCTTTTAATAAAGCCTTTAGGGTTTAAATACAGAATCCTCACTGAGGAACATGCCATAGTTTTTAAGTTCTTTCTCCCTAAAGGGGTTTATGCTACAAGCGTCTTGAGGGAGATTATAAAGGATCATTGAGGTGATTCGTATGATTAAAGTTATTTCGGTGGATATTGATGGGACAATAACTTATAAGGACAGAAGGCTTCACGAAGAAGCTCTCAGGGCTATTAGGTTGGCTGAAAGCTTGGGAGTCAAAGTGATGCTTGTAACGGGAAATACTGCAGGCTTTGCAATGGGAGCGAGTATTTTAATTGGAACTACGGGACCAATAATAGCTGAAGATGGTGGAGTTGTCGCAGATCATAAAGGAAATAACCGCATTTATCTTGGGGACATGGGAGAGTGCATGATACTCTGGAGCGAGCTGAAGAAACGCTATCCTGAGGCAGAAATGAGCTACACAATGAAATATGGTGAAAGAAGAGCTGGACTTGTCTTAAGAAGAACTATCTCTGTTGAAGTTGTTAGAGAGCTCATAAAAGAGCTTGGATTGAATTTAGTTGCTGTTGATTCTGGATATGCAATCCACGTGAAGCAACCTTGGGTCAATAAAGGCAATGGGATAAAGAAAGCCTGTGAAATCTTAGGTATAAAGCCAAAAGAAGTCGCCCACATTGGAGATGGTGAAAACGATTTGGATGCTTTTGAAGTCGTTGGTTATCGAGTAGCAGTTGCTCAAGCCCCAGAAAGCCTAAAGAGAAAAGCAGATTATATAACCACAAAGCCCTACGGAGAAGGAGGAGCCGAAGGAATACTACATGTTTTAAAAAGGTTCGGGTATCTTTAAGGCGAAAACTTTATAAACTAACTCCAATGTCTATAATTTGGCAGGTGGGCCGGTAGCTCAGCCTGGGATGAGCGCCGCCTTGGCAAGGCGGAGGCCCCGGGTTCAAATCCCGGCCGGTCCACCAGACTTGGGCGGGCCCGTGGTCTAGACTGGTTATGACGCCACCCTGACAAGGTGGAGGTCCGGGGTTCGAATCCCCGCGGGCCCACCAGCAAACTTTTCTGGCGAAGGTCTAACTAAAATTTGTTATCCTTCTCCAGATTGTGCCTTATGCATACAGAAAGCAAAAAAGAAGCCATTCAAAAAGTTATCTCCCAATAAATCTACAACCACTACAAGCTTGTATTGGGATTTGTAGGAAAAGCTTTTTATTTTGTGAAATGTTTCACAATAGTGTAAAGCTTTTGGGAGGTATATTTATGGGAGTTGAAAAGGTTCCAAAGTACGATATTCCAGTAAAAAAAGTAGAGTATGTTTTCATTGAGCTGGAAAAAATGAAGCCTCACGAGCAACTCGTCCAAAAAGAACTTGAAGCGTTTATCGAAAGTGTTACAGGTTCAGGGGTTTTTTGGAAACCGATGCTCTTAGCTAAA
>JALTMZ010000167.1 GCA_027001105.1 Thermococcus sp. | reverse complement strand
AATTGCTTACATGATTGGTCTGAAATACTACATAAACTCGTTTACTCTCGAAAACATGACTCAAATCGGGATTACCCTGAAAGACCTTGGACTTGAGATGACACCAAAAGGAGCTCTGCTCTTCGGCATTTCGCTGTTCCTGAGCATAGTTTTCGCCTTAAGCTTGGCAATGCTCATCTCAGTGTTTGCAGAGGATATAAGAAGCGCAAGCACGATGGTCAGCATGATTATGATGCCTCTCCTCTTCCCAATTTGGATTTTGATGTTCAAGGACGTTTCAACTCTCCCGCTAGCTGTCAAATACTTCCTCTATGCAATTCCATTCAGCCATCCGGTGATAGCTTCAAGGGCAGTTCTTTTGAAGCAGTACGGTGTAGTTTACGCCGGAATAGCCTATCTTCTCTTCATCAGCGGAGCAATGCTCTATATAACTGCAAAGTTCTTCTCAACGGAAAAAGTGCTTACAGCAAAGCTGAAGTGGGGTAAGAGGCGTGGAGCTGAGAAGTGAATTTGTTCTACTTCTTTTGCTTTTAGCACTCCTTTTATTTTCTGCTCTTTCAACTAATACACCAGAACAAAGAAAGAGAGACGTAAACATCACTATAGCGAATCTTACAATTATAAAAGCTCCCCTTCCAAAATACTGCTCATACACTATTGAAGCAAAGGGTTTGTTCTGGGAAAAACGGTCTTAACAACGTGAGCTTTAAAATCTTTGCAAACGGCACACTTGTCAAAAGCATCATCATGAAAGGCATAAATGGCGAATATCTGTGCAAGGACAATAAAATTTTGCTCTACACATATTATTCCAGTGATGCATTGGGAGTCAGTAGATATATGCTTCTGGAAAACATGAGTGTCAAATGGGAGAAGGAATTTCCAAGCTTTACATTACCAAAACTCCACATCAACGGAACACTCATTCTCATCAAGCATGGGGATATGGAGAAAAATGTCAAGCCTTGCTTAATATGGCTTGACTTTGAAAGCGGAAAAATTGAGAGGAAGCTCTGCCATGAGTTTCCAAGCGACATTCTTGATGTGAAGCTTACAAATAAAGGAATTTACCTCACAACTTCCGATGGTTTTCTGATATGGATCCACAACGAAGGTGTCAAACAGACTTTTGTGGATAAGATAGATGGAATTATACTCGGAGCGAGAATGCGGATTATAATTGAGAACAATCTAATCCATGTCTCATACAGCTTTGCAAACGAAAGAGGTGAATCTAAGAGGGGAGAATGCGTATTTACTCCAGAATTGGTAAAAATTAGATGCGAGAAAAGCTGATTACTCTATCGGAACCCCATCCTTTGTTCTTGGAGCCAGCCATCTCATTAACCTTTGAGGATCTTTAGTCCTTATTGTAATTGTTATTGGCCCCAGAGGGGATTCCTCATTGAAGTTAACCTTCCCAGCATAAGCTACCTGCTTGTGGACTTTGATTATAATTTCCTCACCAAAGTAACCATCCTCAAGAAAAGCCCTCGCCGTGTCGAGAATAGCCTGCCCCCTAAAAAGCTCATACAGCCTTTGTAAAGCTTTTTTATCCCTTGTTTTGCCAACTAAAATTATGTAGTCTCCCTTATCAAACGCTTCGAACTCCAAACTCGGAACTAAATTAAGCATAGCCTTCTTTACCTTCTCAATATCCTCAGTGGGATAAACGTAAGCCTCAACTTCAACTTCTTCAAACATATCTCTCACCATTGCTGCTCTCCCCCATGGCGGTTTTAAAGTTTTGGGCAATGTTTATAAGTTTAGGAGAACCTAAAATATTTAGGTGTAATGCATGCTGGAAAACTTCATCCAGAATATGGCAGGCTATATACTCTCAGCATCAAACGGAAACATTATTACCATTGCCTTTTATGCTGGAGTGTTCGTTGCTTTAATGACATCTCTCGGCTCGTTAGTTGCGATATTTGCTAAAAGCCTTCCAGAATGGAGTGTTGAGTTCAGCCTAAGCTTTGCCGCTGGAGTTATGATTGTTGCAAGCTTTACAAGCTTGATTCTGCCAGCGATAGAATCAACCAATAGCTTTTCCCCAGCTGGAATTGGAGTATTTTTGGGCGTTGTTTTGATCTTTGGAATAGACAAGCTTCTCCCACATGAACACATCATTAAAGGTTATGAGGGTCCAAAAGAGCTGAAGGATAAGCTAAAAGTTGTCTGGTTAATCATTTTTGCAATGGTAATTCACAACCTCCCAGAAGGACTGGCCGTTGGAACCTCGATAGTTTACAATCTTGAAACTGGACTTGTTACAGCTTTAGCAATAGGAATTCAGGATTTTCCAGAGGGTATCGTCGTTGCACTACCTCTGGCTGTGCTCCAGAAGAGAAGATTGCAACCAATACTTATTGGAGTTCTGAGCGGAGTCGCTGAAATGGTTATGGCAGTTCTCGGGGCACTACTGTTTGTCAAACTAAGCTGGCTTCTCCCCTATGGTCTGGGCTTAGCTGGAGGAGCAATGCTGTACATAACGGTTAAGGAGATGATTCCTGAAATTTACAAAAAAGAGGAAAATGAAACTCTCATAACAATTGGCTTCTTCTTGGGCTTTTACGTGATGCTGTTTCTGGATTCAATGCTTGGCTAATCCAAGCTTCTTTGCCAATTCCTCAATCTCCTTTCTGTAATCATCAATGTGGTTGTCGTTCACTATCATGTAATCTGCAAGAGCTATAACGTTCCCGATGCCGAATTTAAGCTCCTTCCAGTCCCTTGCCTCGAAGTCTGCCCATGTTTTTGGGTCATCGCTCCTGCCCCTCTTCTTTAAGCGCTCAAACCTCTTTTTCGGAGATGAATGGACAGCTATTATTATAATCTCTTGGTCTGGAAAGGCATCTTTGAACGTCTGGATTTCATCCAAAGAACGGACACCATCAACAATAACTGCCCTATGCTTCTTTAGAAGCTCTTTAACCCTCGGAACCGTCAGCTTTGCAACAGCATTATCTCCCAGCTCTTGCCTCAGCTGAATGCTGATTTTATTCATTCCATCTGGCGTCCTTGGAATTCCTCTCTTATCTGCCTCTTCCCTCACAATATCCCCCATTGAAACGTGAGGAACGCCATATTTTGAGAAAATCCTCACAACTTCACCTTTACCAGAACCAGGCATGCCTACTACACAGATTATCATTGCCCATCCTCAGGTAAATGTGGAGGGTTTAAAAGATTATCCGTTAGATTAATATAGTATATTAGCAGACCTACTACAATGGTGAATCTACTATGGCAGTAACTAAGGTAACTCGAAACTATCAGGTTACAATTCCCGCTGAGATAAGGAAGGTGCTTGGCATAAAAGAAGGTGAATTACTCGAAGTTAAACTTGAGGGCGATAGAATAGTCCTTCAGAGGTTGAGAAAAAAGAGAAAGACCTTGAAGCTCGGGAAGAGCATGACCACAGAGGAAATAGAGAAGTCAATTAAGGAGGGCATGAAGGAATGCATGCAGTAATAGATACCAACGTTTTGATCTACGATACATTTGAAGACCTTGAGTTCCATACCAAGGCAAGAAAGCTACTTGATTCACTTGATGCATGGTATGTTCCCACGATAGTTTTGCAAGAATACGTGTGGTTCTTCAAAAACAACGGACTTTCGGTTAGAGAGGCGAGAGGTATGTTAGACGAATACCTCAGCGATCCGAGATTCAGAAATCTAAGAGAAGACGCCAGTATCGTGAAAAGAGCTCTTATTATGATTGAAGAGGAAAAACTTTCACTGTCAAGATTTAACGATGCCATGATACTTGTCCATGCAATTGAAAGAAGATATCCCCTGGCAACATTTGATAGAAAGCTTAGAAAACTTGCAGAAAGAAATAGCGTTAAGATTGTCCCAGAAAAGCTGTAAATTGCTATTTAACAAATGCGTATTCCAAAACTGGGTCAGCAATTTTGTAATAAACGTTCCTCCCTTCCACAACCTTTTCAATGAACGACGAATCAAGCAGAGCATTCAACAGCCTTGCGAGTGTTGAATCCGTAATGTGCTTTTTCTCAGCTTTTTCAAGCTCCTCCTTTATTTCACTCCACGTGTTTTTTCCAGAGGCTATGCTTTTCATAACCACAATGTATCTCCTCTTGGCGAGGGGCCTTTTCTCCAAGAAGCGCTTAAATTCGGAAAATGCAAGCTTGCTTGCTTCTTCAAGTACTTCATTTACAATCTCTTTGCTTATTCCTTTCCTCCAGCTTAGTAGACCGAATTTAACCAGCCAGCCAACAATCCCGTCAAGCTTGTCTACGGCAAGCTCAAGGATGTGCTCGTCGGGATAAAGGTCAAGCTGCTCAAATCCCTTCTTCAGAAAGTCCAAACTCTGCTCCCTGCTGAACCGTGTGAGTTCAATTTCATAGAACACCCTGCCATATAATGGAGCATTTGGATTTTCTGCACCTATGAAGTCATAAAGAAAGCCGATTTCACTTCCGCTTAAAATAAAGCATAGGCTTCCGTAATCATAGAAGTGAGCTATCAGCTGAGAGAGCTCTTTGCCGGCTGGTCCTCTAATTTCCTGCACCTCATCAAAGGCAACAACAAAGCCTTCATCGTCCAAGAGTGAAAACAGCGAATAAAGGGTGTCTGGAGTTTTCCATGAAAGTGAGATTTTCATACCAAAAAGCTCAACTCCATCAATGAGCTTGAGCTTGTCCTTTATCTTCTCAAACAGCCCCTTGTTTTCTTGGAAATATCTGTTTAGAGCATGCTGAATTCTTTCGTAAAGTTCTTTTCTTGAGTTTGGATTTACCTCTCTCAAATCAACTATTATAAATGGAAACTCGCTTTCATTCAAAGCGACCCTTAGGAGAGATGTCTTCCCAAGCCTTCTTATGCCCTTTATAACTGTAAGCGGCTTTCTCTGTGAGACTAAATCTAAAAGTTCGTTAAGCTCCTTTTCCCTATCATACAAATCTTCTCGCCTTTCCTTTGGCCTCTCGTCAAAGTACAAAGCTACCACCCCGGTAGTATGCTACCACCCCGGTAGTTATAAACCTTTCCCAAAATAGTAATCCAAAGTTCCTTTCTTTGGTTTGGGTTTTTCCTTAGGCTTCTCCTCTGGCTTGTCAGAATCTTTGATATTTTTCAACAATGGAAGCTCAACCCCAAAATGCCTGTAGATTCTCTCCAGAACTTTAACACCAATACCTTCAACGGCTAAAAGCTCACTCGGCTTAGCCTTTACAATGTCACCAACAGTTTTAAAGCCCGCATTGTACAAGGCTCTTGCCCTCTTCCTTCCAATCATTGGAAGCTCCACCAGTTCCAACAGCTCTTCTCTAACGCCATGCTTAAGCCTCAGGTGAAGCCTTCTAAGGTATTTAATCGTCTCACCCCTTGCATTGAGAACCTTCGCAAGCTCAATTAGAGAGTACATCAACCAGTCTGCAAGCTCAATAATCCTATACAAGTCCCCAGTATCAATTCCATAAACCTCAATCAGCTTTGCTTCACTTACTTCATTAATCCAATCCAAGAGCAGTTTTGCCGTCTTGATTTCACTCAAAAACTTCTGAAACTCGTAGTCCTCCCAGTAAGGAATTGAACGGTACAGATAGTCCTCCATCTCATAACCAAAATCGAAAGAACTTTCCCGTTCCTTTCTTTTTATGCTGAGCGTTCCCATATCTGGAGTTGATGCCAAAAGCTGAAAGATGCCGAGAGGATTTGGATTTTCCTCTACTTGAGGCAGAGCATCTTTGAATTTTTTAGCTGTGAGAGGATCAAGATAGAGCTGGGAAGTCCTTATCCCAAAGGGCAACGCTATAAAGCGGTCGTTTAGGCCAATATCTATGAACTCGTTCTCAAGGAGGAAGTAAACTATGCTCTTCGCTTTGCTTTCGAGAATCTCTAAGTCTTTTCTCTGATAATAATAGAAGGTCTTCTCCAAAAATCCTATTAATTCGCGGAAGCTCTCGACTCCAAAGTTTGTAATCAAGGCTAAAACTTGGCTTCTAAATGCAGCGTCGTTGGAGAGCATTGAGAACAGCTTTTCGGGCTTTCCAAATATGTATTTCTCCATGAGTTCCTCCGGCTTTTCCGTTTTTGCAACTATAATAGCCTCGCCTTCTTTGTCGTATTTTGGCCTTCCAGCCCTCCCCATCATCTGCTGGATTTCAAGAACAGGGATATCAGACCAGCCAAAAGTTGAGTACCTCTTTGTATCGCGGATTATAATTCTAAAGGAGGGAAGATTTACACCCATAGCTAATGTCGGCGTCGCAGTTAAGACTTTTATCAGCCCTTCCCTAAATGCATCTTCAATCAAAGTTCTCTCTGCTCTTCCTAATCCAGCATGATGAAAAGCAGCACCGTTAACTAAAACCTCCTTAAGTTTATCATTGGTTGGATTGCTCTCCAATGACTCAGCCAGCTCTTTTAATCTCCTTGCTTCGGGCTTTGTTAAAAGCCGTCTAACTTTCTTGCCAAGCATTGCCGCTTCTTTTTCCGCTGATCTTCTCGTATTCACAAAAACCAGAGCTTGTTTGCCCCGTTTGACAGCATCAATTACAAGAGAATCCCACTGAGCTGGAAACTTATCAACTTTGCCATCTTCCCAAATTAGCTGACCGTGAGCAAAGACGCCTTTCCTTAGCTTTACTGGACGCCAATCACTGACCACAAGCTTTGCGTTCAGCCATTCAGCCAGCTCCTCAGCATTTCCAACGGTTGCACTCAATCCCAAAATCTGGGCTTTGCCGAGCATATGCGATAATATCATCTCTAAAGTTGCACCTCTATCATAAGAGCCGAGGAGGTGAATTTCATCCGCAACGATGAGCTTTACATCTTTAATCCATCTCGATTTATGCCTCAGGAGGGAGTCAAACTTCTCTGACGTTGCTATGATTATGTCATACCTTCCAAGCCATTCTTCACTGCTGTCATAATCTCCAGTCGTTACAGCAACTCTAACCCCCAAGTCCTCCCATGTTTTGAATTCTCTGTATTTTTCTTCAGCCAGAGCCTTAAGAGGGACTAAATAAACTGCCTTTCCTCCTTCAGTAAAGAGCTTGTGGAGCATCACAATTTCAGCAACAAGTGTTTTCCCGCTCGCTGTTGGAATTGCCAAAAGCAAATTCTCTCCATTGAGAACACCGCTTTTCAGAGCCTCAGCTTGAGGAGGATAAAACTCGCTAATGCCGCGCTCTTTAACCTTCCTGATTATCCTCTCATCCACACCAAATTTTGAAAGCTCATCAACCTGCATTGCATATCCACTAAGGGAAAAGCGTTTATAGGCTTTTGGTTTAGATAATGGCATGAAAGTTGAAGTACCCTATCTGGTATTTGAAGTGAATGGAAAGGAATATATGATTGATGCTCACTTTTCAAAGAAGCTTGAGCGGATTGAGAGAGTCAGCACTCTAATTCGACCAATAGATAGAACTCTATCAAAAACTGCAGAAAAGCCTCTCCCAATACTCTTACAGAAGAATAAAATTGAGGAGTTCTTAAAAAACCTGTTTGTTGAGGTTTATGAAAGCTCTGGAGAGAAGCTGAACAAACGACTAAGGCATATGAGAAAATGGAATATCCTCAGGCTCATTGGAATTCCAACTGGTTTTTCAAGGCATGTAGAGAAAGACGAACAGCTTGCAAAAGAAAATAGAGAGGCCATGTTATCTCTGGCTATATTAAGAAAAATCCTTGGAGTTAAAACCCCCACAGAACTTGATAAGATCAAGATAATTCCAAAAGAATACATCTACTACCGGATTGAACTCAAAAATAGAGAAATTTTCAACGAAAAAGGAGAAAAAGATGGCATATATACACAGCTCTTAGAGATTGATGAAGGTTTTAGGGATGCTCTGCTTTCTATGATTTAGCATAAAGCCAGCAGGCAACATGGTGGTCCTTTTCTACCTCAACCATTGGGGGTTCTTCTTTTCTGCACACATCTTTTGCAAACGGACATCTTGGGTGGAACCTGCATCCAGCCGGTGGGTTTATTGGGCTTGGAGGTTCACCCCTAACAATCTTGCGTTTTGCTTTAAGCTCTTTAGCCATCTCGGGATCTGGAACTGGAATAGCTGAGAGGAGCATTTGAGTGTAAGGATGAAGCGGATTCTCAAAGATTTTATCAGCTGGACCTACCTCGACAAGCTTTCCAAGGTACATGACCCCCATCCTGTGGCTCATGTACTTGACGACACCCAAATCGTGGGAGATGAAGAGATAAGTGAACCCATGCTTTTCCTGCAAGTCCTTGAGAGTGTTCAGGATGTTCGCCTGGACTGAAACATCCAAAGCAGACGTTGGCTCATCAAGTACTATGAACTCTGGCTTAAGAGCCATTATTCTCGCTAAGGCAATTCTCTGCCTCTGACCACCGCTGAACTCGTGGGGATACCTGTAGAGGTGCATCTCGTTGAGTCCAACGCTTTTCAGGAGGTTTACTACAAATTCTTCAGGATCATCGACTTCAATGCCATGAAATCTCACAGGCTCCATGATTATTTCAAATACTGTCTGCCTTGGATTCAGGGATGAGTACGGATCCTGAAACATTATTTGGGCTTTCCTCCTGAACCATTTGAGCTCATCACCTTTAAGCTCCATAACATTCTTGCCTTCAAAGAGGATTTCACCAGCAGTTGGCTCTATCAAACGAAGGATTGTTCTTCCTGTCGTTGTCTTACCACAGCCACTCTCGCCTACTAAGCCAAAGGTTTCACCCTTGTATATCTCAAAGCTTATGTCATCAACTGCCTTAACCCAGCCCTTTGTGAAAAATAAGCCTTTCACGGGGAAGTACTTTTTGAGATGTTTAACTTCCAACACTTTCTCCATGCTCTCACCTCAGTAAAGGTGACATGCTACAAAATGTCCATCTTCCATTTCTTTCAGCTCAGGTACTTTACGCTTGCACACCTCTGTTGCAAATGGACATCTTGGATGGAATCTGCAGCCGCTTGGCGGTGTTATCAGATTAGGCACTGTTCCGGGAATAGCCTCTAAGCGCTCAATCTTTGTCATTGGATTTGGCACAGCCTTGAGAAGACCCTTGGTGTATGGATGTAAAGGATTCTTGAAGATCTGCTCCACTGAACCGATCTCAACTATCTTTCCGGCGTACATCACAGCTACTCTGTCGGCAGTTTCGGCAACAACACCTAAGTTGTGCGTGATCAAAATGACCGTTGCTTTGTATTTTTCCTTAAGCTGGTTAATCAAGTCAAGGATCTGGGCTTGGACTGTAACATCCAAAGCTGTTGTAGGCTCATCAGCAATGAGAATCTTTGGATTGTTTGCAATTCCAATTCCAATAACCACTCTCTGCTTCATTCCACCGCTCAGCTCATGAGGATAATTTTTGACCCTATTTTCTGGATCGGGGATAAGGACGGATCTTAAAATGTCAACAGCTTTTTTAATTCCCTCTTTTATGCTCTCAACCTTTCCATGGACTTCCATTGCCTCTCCTATCTGATAACCTACTGTGTAAAGGGGGTCAAGTGAAGCATGAGGATCTTGGAAGATGTAAGCTATTTCATTGCCCCTAATTTCTCTAATCTGTTCTTCATTAAGTTTAAGGAGATCAACGACTGTACCATCTTCCTTATGATACAGTACCTCACCCTCAACGATCCTTCCTGGACTCTCAATCAGCTGAGTTAATGCCCTTGAGGTCACGCTCTTTCCACAGCCTGTTTCTCCAACCAATGCGAAAGTTTCACCCCTGTACACATCAAAGGAAACTCTTTCTATTGCCTTAACTATTCCGGCGTAAGTGTAAAAGTGAACGGTTAGGTTTCTAACTTGCAAAATTGGTTCAGGCATTTGCCTCACCCTCCTTCTTGCTCTTCTTCACTTTGAACTCAATGCTCCTTCTTGTCTTTGGATCAAGTATGTCTCTGAGACCATCACCCAGCAGGTTCCAGCCCAATGCCACAAGCATGACAACTAATCCTGGATAGAACACCAGCCACCATGCCTTCGGGAAGTACTGAGCTCCGTCATAGACTATTCTACCCCAATCAGCTATTGGGGGTGTTGCACCTAATCCAAGAAAGCTCAATCCAGCTTCCATAAGGATTACTCCACCGAAATCAAGTGTTATGTACACCAGTATGGGTCCAATTATATTTGGCAGTATATGTTTGAACATTATTGTTCTCGCTGGCAGTCCTATAGCTCTTGCCGCTTCTATGTACAGCTTCTCCTTTTCTGTTAGAGTTGAACCCCTTGTTATTCTCGCATAAGCTGGCCACCAAACGATAATCATTGCCAATATGACAGCTAAAAGCCTTCCAAGGTTCCCAGCTTCTCTAACATCTAAGGCAAATAGCCACAACACGAACTTCTGCACAGCCTCGTGTGTGGAAATAAAATTCTGGATTCTCTCAGGGAGCACTGCAGACAGTGCAATTGCCAGGATCAATGCTGGAAATGCAAGAAACATATCTGTTATACGCATTATCAGCTCGTCAACTTTTCCCCCGTAATAACCTGCTATGAGGCCAAGGAGTATCCCAAGAGGTACTCCAAGGGATATGACTATTATTGAAATTACAAAGCTTGTCCTGGCACCGCTTAGGATTAAACTCAGCAGATCTCTACCATAGTGATCCGAACCAAGGGGGAAGGTTATTACAGTATTATTGTAGTAGTCAAGGACAAATTTGCTTCCTGGTGGCGCTAAGATGATTTTATCATAGCTCTTTGTATAGAGCATCGGGAAGAAGTTGTACCTCCAGTGTGCTAACCTTGGTCCAAAGATTCCCACTAAGATGAACAGGATCACAAGGAACAGCCCAATCAGGGCAGGTGGAGATCTATTAAGAGCGTAAAGCATTAATCGCCATTCTTCCATCTTTGATTTGTTCTTTTCTTTCCAGCCTTTCTTGAATAAGCTTATGAATGAGCCCAATCCATAAACAATTTTGTCTGCAAGCTTATCCAAAATGCTCTTTTTGTATTCCTCTTGCATCTTGACCACCTCAGTATCTAACCCTTGGATCGATTACTGCATAGAGTATATCAACCACCAAATTTGCGGTAACGTAAATTATTGCGTAAATGAACGTTATTGCCACAACCGCTGGAAAGTCAAGGTTCTGAATTGAGAGTATAGCATATCTACCCATTCCCGGTAGGGCAAAGACAGTCTCAGTGATTGGTGTTCCAGCCAATAAGCCTCCAAATTGAAGACCAAGAACTGTAACGATTGGGACTAAGGCGTTCTTGAGGGCATGTCTGTACATTCTCAGCTTTGGAACTCCCTTAGCTTTTAGGAATTGAATATAATCACCGCTAAGGGCTTCAAGGAAGGAGTTTCTGACAAACCTTGCCAGCACACCCGTACCCATAAATCCAAGCACAAATCCTGGAAGCCAAAATCTTGCCAAATGTTGCTTGAAAAGGGTGAAGTTTCCAGTAAGGAGGGAATCAATTATAGGTATGTGGGTAATTTGAACTGGCGGCGCTGGGGGAACTCCAGCTAAATTCGTTATCCTAAACTTCACAAAGAACACAAACAGAAGTAGATAGCCCAACCAGAAAACTGGTGTCGAAACTCCAATGAGGGCAAAAATCCTAACAAGTGTATCTATCCATGTGTTACGCTTCAATGCAGATATCAAACCAAGGGGAATTCCAATTAATATCGTGAATGTGAACGCAATGATAGCCAGCTGAAATGTCACGGGAAAACGGTCTTTAATATCATCAAACACGGGATTTGATGTTCTTGGGTCAATTAAGGTATTTGTTGCCAAACCTTTTATCAAAAACCAGTACTGATCATACCACGGCTCATTTAAGTGATACCTTTCCTTGATTCTTTCAACAGCCTCTGGGGATGCTTTTTCACCTCCAGCCCAAGCTTTAGCCGGATCTGCTGGAATTACGTAGGCTATTAAAAATACAATTATTGTGACCCCAACTATTGTCGGAATGAACGTTAGAATCCTTCTGATTAAGAACTTCTTGAGGTCAGCCATTTCCGTCCCTCCACTTAAGCTTTTTGTAGTTTATTGGGATAGCTGAAATTTAAAATTAAAGAAAAGAAAGACTCAGCCTGAAACTTCAACATTAAGCTCTTTGAACTTGGTTGCACCGTAGAGGAATGGTCCAACCCAGTTGTCTGAGTCAAGGTAGTCTGGCACCCAACCGACGACGTAGACATCAAAGTCGCCCTTGCTGACCTTTCCTAAGTAGACTGGCCACTCATAGCTTGCCACTGTAACTTGGAAGCCAAGCTGGCTCCAGACGTTCTGGAGGAGGGTCATTATCTTTTCACGTGCTGAGTTTCCAGCGTTGTAGATGAGTTCAATCTTGTATTTGGTTGGATCAATGCCAGATTCCTTCAGGAGCTGCTGTGCCTTTGCCAAGTTGTAGTCATATTTGATTATTCCCTGCTCTGTATAGCCTGGCCACGGCTTTGGAATTGGACCCCAGTTCCTCTCAAGCAGGCCTGAGTAGACCGTCTGGGCAATCTGATCGTATGGG
>JALTMZ010000166.1:10512-12510 GCA_027001105.1 Thermococcus sp. | reverse complement strand
GATGCATGCGATGGGTCCAAACGTTGCTGGAGTTATAGGGACTGCTGTTGTTGCTGGAGTCCTGCTTTCAGCGCTTGGATGACTTTCTCTTTTATTCTAATTTTCAGACAATGTTTGAAAGCTATTTGGTTTGGTATTTGACGATTTGTCAATGAAAAGTTTAAATAGGAGTACGGCATTTTAGTTAAGACCGGTGGTAAAAGTGAAAGTTAAGAGCATAATGACGCCAGATCCCGTCGTTATTGAACTGCCTGCAACGAGGGGTTATGCCCTTGAGCTGTTTAAAAAACATAAAGTTAGGTCTTTTCCGGTAGTTAGGAGAGGAAATAAAGAGCTGGTTGGTATTGTGAGCATTAAGAGGGTTCTTGTGAATCCTGATGAGGATCAGTTAGCAATGCTCGTTAAGAGAGATGTCCCTGTAGTTAAACCAACCGATGACCTTAAGAAAGCTGTTCGTTTGATGCTCGACTATGACTATAGGAGGATAATTGTTGTTGATGACAACGGCAAAGTTGTTGGGATCCTAACAGTTGGTGACATTATTAGGAGATATCTTGCAAAGAATGAGAAGTATAGGAATGTTGAGATTGAGCCTTATTACCAGAGAAATGTCAGTGTTGTATGGAGAGGTACTCCATTAAAGGCTGCTTTGAAGGCTTTACTCTTGTGCAATGCAATGGCAATTCCAGTGATTGATGATGATGGGAATTTAATTGGAATAGTTGATGAGACAGATTTACTTAAGGACAGCGAAGTTGTCAGAGTCATGAAGAGTTCTGCTTTGGCGGTCTCAAGCGAAGAGGAGTGGATTCTTGAGAGTAATCCAATCCTGCTCTTTGAAAAGGCAGAGCTTCAGCTTCCCAAGAAGCCAGTTGAGGACATTATGACGAAAAATCCAATAATAGCGACACCTCACATGAGTGTTTACGATGTTGCAAACAAAATGGCTAAATACAAGATTGAACAGCTCCCCGTCATTAGAGGAGAAGGCGACCTTGTAGGATTAATTAGGGATATGGACTTAATAAAGGTAATTGTGAACAGAAGATGACCGAGGTTTTTCTTTCTTTTATAGGTTTTGGAAATGTAGGGAGAGGAGTTGCGAGGGTTCTAATTGAAAAAGCGGAGCAGTTTAGAATAAAATATGGTTTGAAGTTTAGAATCGTCAGCATTTCTGATTCTAAAGCAACGATCTGGGATGAGAGCGGAGTAGACTTGAAAGATGCATTAATGGTTAAGGAAACTTTTGGAAGCTTGGATAAATGGGGCAACGACTATGAGGTTTATCAGATGCCCCCCATGGAGGTTGTAAGGGAAGTTGAAAGCGATGTTGTTATTGATGTGACCAACGATGTGAATGCATGGAAGTGGCACATGGAAGCTTTCAGACACGGCAGGCATGTTGTAACTTCAAACAAACCCCCTTTAGTTTTTCATTTCATGGAACTCACCCAGGAGGCGTATATGAGGAGGGTAAATTATCGCTTTGAAGCAACTGTGATGGCTGGAACTCCAATAATAACCCTTTTGCAGGAAAGTCTCTTGGGGGATGAAATTTTGAGCATTCAAGGAGTTTTCAACGGGACAACAACTTTCATTTTGAGTCAGATGGAGAGAGGACTGAGCTTTGAAGAGGCATTAAAAAAAGCTCAAGAGCTCGGGATAGCTGAGAGAGATCCAAGCACAGATATCAAGGGGATAGACGCTGCTTATAAGGCCACAATTCTCCACAATGTTGCTTTCTATCCAATAAGCTTTGAAAAGTTAAAGATTAGGGGCATTGCTGGAGTATCAATGAGGGATATAGAGAGAGCTAAAAAAGAAGGCAAGGTCATAAGGTTGGTTGCTGAAGTTAAAAAAGGGGAAGTTTCTGTTGAGCCAAGCTTTATTCCCAAAGAATCTCCATTGGCTGTCTATGGAACACAAAATGTTGCGGTAATAGAGACAGATTTATTGGGAAAACTTATAGTTAAGGGTGCAGGTGCCGGGGTTAAAGAG
>JALTMZ010000166.1:0-10502 GCA_027001105.1 Thermococcus sp. | reverse complement strand
GAGAATAACCAAATCTTTATATTTCTATAGTCAAGCTTTCTTCGGTGAGAGCATGGAGCATGTGATTGCACTCCATCAGGTATATGGCGAGCTGATATTCAGAGGGTTGAAGTCTCACGAAATTAGACGTTCGAGAGTTTTTAATGAAGGGGATATCGTCTTCCTCTACATAGCGAGAGGGAATTTATTCACCCTTAAGAGAACACTTGAGAAACTCGGCTTAACTGAGGAGCAACTGCTAACTAAGAGAGGAACAATTGCAGGTGGTTTTGAGGTGGGAGAGGTCATAAAGGCTGATTTTGAGACCCTTTGGGAGCTTACAAAAGATACAAGCGGCTTAACCTTCGTTCACGGGGAAGAGAGAGGCAAGCAGTGGCTCAAAGAATATATCAAAAATTACGGCTACGCCTTTACCATCGAGAAGCCATTCCTCTTCAAGGAGCCTATAAGCAGAGAAGAGATGAAGGAAAAGTACGGTGTCTTTGTGGAGGGCATTATTCATCTCTCAAGCAGGACAAGGCAGCCTTGGGTTAGAGCTCTGCTTGAGGACTTAATGAGTAGGGAAACAGTTTTTATTTAGCCTCCTCATTCTCAAGTTCTTCTGGCTCAATTATCACATAAGGTCCTGTGCTGAGCTTTTTAATTTCTTCCTTTGTCAAAAGTCTGCTCTTGACTTTTTCACCTATCAATGCGCTGTTTCCGAAGGGATCCATAATTTTAACTGTTAATGGCTTTCTGCCTTCCTTAACATCTTCAATATACTCCAAAAGCTCATCGATTTTGTCAATTGCTTCCTTATCGTTTTCCTGTTCTTTGAAGTTCCTTGCCATTAAGAGTGTTTCCCTAACTCTTTCCAAAACACCTTCAACGTTGCTTACGAATCCCTGACTCGCTGGGCCGGGTTCAATCTTTATGCCGAGTTCTTCCAGCTCAATTGTCCCGCTCTTGCTCCTCACAACCCTTGTAAACAGATCTTTTTCCTCTTCAACCTTTACTGTGTATAGCTTTGGTTCCTTTTCCTCCAATATCATCACATCTGCACTTCTGTAGCCGCATTTTTCACAGATGATCGTTGACTCCATGACCTTGCCGAAGTAAGGGATATCATGAATATACTGAATGGCTTTGAGGCTGTTTTTGCTCCCACAGATTGGACAGTTCCCAAGTCTGATCTCTTGAATATTGGCTGTCTCTTCGTTCATGAGAGTCACCAGTAGAAGAGTTTCAGGGGGGTTTATAAATTCATTGTTGAGGAAAGGAAAGAAAGGTTAGCCCCTGTATATCTTTATGTCTGGAGGTGTTACAATGAGCTTGATTTCATACTTAGAAACTTTTGCAAGATCTCCACCAAGCCCATGCACCATACCTTTTATCTGCTCTGCAATCTTCTCCAGTATCTCCTGCTTTGACTCAAGGGGGGTTAAGTCAACTATGACAATATTTCCTTCCTGAATTTCTTCGGAAATCTTTTCCAGATCAGTGTAACTGGTAACAACGATTTTTTTGATGTATCTAATTTCGGGTTTTGCAATTTCCTTTGCAAGCTCATCCTCCTCAAGGGGGATAACATCAATATCTGCCCTTACTTTCCCTTCAAGTTCCTTCCTTGAAAATTTTAGGGGCTTTCTTTTTGGCTCCTCTTTCTTAATAATTTTGTCAAACAGTCCCATTATTTTTCCCTCCATGAACCTTAGACTGAATTATTTTTGTGCATTGGTGTTTATATTTCTTGTGGAAGGGCGACAAGGGGCTTTGCCCCTTATCTCCCTTTACCCTCAATCCCCATCTCTCTCTATTAGGGAAACGTAGTTTCCCTCACTCTTCCTTTCCTCTCAACTACTGGGGGAGCATAGCTCCCCTCATATTTTTAAAACTAATTTCCAAAAATCCTTTCGATTTTTTCCAGTTCTCTTTTCTGAATCAACCTCAGCAGAGCGGAGTAGTAGGCAATTTCAAGAGCGTTCTTTTCTATGTTTTGTTCTATGAGGGCATCGAGTCTGTGGATTATTTCCTCTTCAGCTTTCTTTAGGGCTTCTCCTTTTTCTGCTTGGAGAACATCACACCATCCTCTCAAACTTCTCTCCCATAAGAAATAAGCCTTCCCTGCTCTCCGATAGGGGATGAGGGACGTTAGTCCCCCAGTAAGCTAAGAAAAAAGGAAGGGCGTAGGAAACATAGTCTCTCAAACTTTGAGAAATTTTGATCTAATTGTTAAAAATCACTTATTTTCTTGGAGATTGGTTTTGTACGTCTTCTATCTGTTTGTGGAATGTTGTGGGCTTAGTTCAAATCCACAGAGTGGTTTTGATTTGTGTTCCTTATTCTCCTGCGCTCGAAGAGCGCTGTTTTGAGCCGAACACCTTGTGAATTTGTGTGTTTTGGCATGAGCTCCTCTTTGTATACCTTAGTGAGTCTTTGACGTACGAACTTTGATCAAACTTTGCGAAGGCAAAGTTTGCTTTGCAAAAATTTTTCACACTTCAAAGACAGAAAAAGGGTGGAAGGGTTCGAAAGTCTTTTAAATACTTTCCTTTTACTCCATCACAGCTTCCCCATGTGTATAAGTGAAGGATGAGCAAAAATGACATTACACATCTTCATTCCAGATTCGCTCCTTGAAGAGACAGCCGACCCAAAAATAAGGACATACAAAGTTGGGCAGATAGCAAGGGCAGCTGCAATCTTCGGTGTTGAACACATATGGATTTACAAAGCCGGCGGCAAGGATGGAAAGTTCATAAAACTGATCCTTGACTACGCAGAAACTCCCCAGTACCTCCGTAAGACATTGTTCCCGATAAGGAAGGAGCTTAAATACGTTGGTGTAATTCCTCCCTTAAGAACCCCCCACCATAAGCTCAAGGGAAGACCCAAGCTGGGGGAAATTCGGGAGGGCGTAATCATTAAAAAGGGAAAGCGGCTTTACGCGGACATTGGCCTTGACGAGCTGGCTCTCGTTGAGGGCTCTGGAGAAGGGCGAATGACGTTCAAAATAGTCTCAGTGAATCCCCTGAAGGTAGTTCCGGCAAAACCTGATGAATACTGGGGATACAGGGTTCATCTCACGAATAAAACACTGGCAAAAACACTTAAAAAGGCAAGACTTGACTTAGCAATCGCGACCTCACGTAAAGGTGAGGATGTAAGGAAAGTTAAGCTCCCTCCGCTGAAGGGGGAGATCGGATTCGTGTTCGGATCGCCGAGAAAGGGCGTGATGGAAATCCTGAGAGACTTCAATGAGGATTATCCCTTTGATCTAATCCTCAATACGATTCCAAATCAAAAGACAAAAACGGTTAGAACCGAAGAAGCCGTGTTGGCGACTTTGGCGGTGTTTAATTTCATAAGGAGGGATTGATATGGGTAAGATTAGCAAGCCAAGAAGAGGTTCACTGGCATATTCCCCAAGAAAAAGGGCTAAGAGCGTAGTCCCAAGAATTAGAAAGTGGCCCCAGGAGGATGAGGTAAGATTACTCGGATTCGCTGGCTACAAGGCAGGAATGACTCACATACTCATGATAGACGACAGACCAGGGCTTACAAAGGGTAAAGAAATATTCATGCCGGTTACAATAGTTGAGACTCCACCAATGGTTGTCTTTGGAATCAGAGCATACAAACAGGGCTACCTTGGCCTTGAAACAGCAACAGAGGTCTGGATTCCAAATCTCAATCCAGACTTAAAGAGAAGGATCAAGACACTTCCAAAGAACTACGATGAAGAGGCATTCCAGCAGAGGCTTGGCGAGCTTGAAGATCTCGTTAAGAGCGGTGAAATTGTTGAAGTTAGGGCTTTGGTTCACACTCAGCCAAGGCTCATCAAGCTCAAGAAGAAGCCGGAAGTTATGGAGTACGCCGTTGGTGGAAAGAGTGTGGAGGAGAAGTTTGCCTATCTAAAGGAAAAGCTTGGAAAAGAAATCAGGGCAAAGGAAGTCCTCAAGGAAGGTGAGCTTTTAGATGTTATAGCCGTCACAAAGGGCAAAGGAACTCAAGGTCCAGTTAAGAGGTGGGGGATTAAGATTCAGTTCCACAAGGCCCAGAGAGCTGGAAAGGGAAGGCACGTTGGTAACCTCGGCCCATGGCACCCAGCAAGGGTTATGTGGACAGTTCCACAAGCCGGTCAGATGGGCTTCCACCACAGGACAGAGTTCAACAAGAGGTTGATCGCTATTGGTGAGAACGGAGTTCTTGAGCTCAATGGCAACAAGATCGAGATTACACCAAAGGGCGGCTTTCCACACTATGGAATCGTTAGGAGTGACTTTCTCATGATTGCAGGTTCAGTGCCAGGTGCGATTAAGAGAATCATCAGAGTCAGACCAGCAATCAGACCACCAGCTAAGAAGCCACCTGTTGAGAGGCCACAGATTACATACGTTAGTAGAGAATCAAAGCAGTGAGGTGAGTTAGATGAAGGTTAAGGTATTTTCACTCAACGGCGAGCCAATTGAGGAGATTGAGTTGCCCAAGGTATTTGAAACGCCCTTCAGACCAGATTTGATTAGAAGAGCGGTCATCGCTTCATGGACACACAGAATTCAGCCCCAGGGTAGAGATCCAATGGCCGGTAAGAGAAGGGTTACAGAGAACATTGGTAAGGGTCATGGAATGGCAAGAGTTGAAAGAATAAAGACCGCTCCAAGGTTTGCCGCATTCGTCCCATTTGCAAGAGGCGGTAGAAGGGCCCATCCGCCAAAGGTCGAGAAGATAATCTGGGAGGATATCAACAGGAAAGAGAAGAAGCTCGCTCTCATGAGTGCAATTGCAGCAACAGCCAACTATGATTTGGTCAGGGCAAGAGGGCACATAATCGACAACGTTCCGCAAATTCCGCTCATCGTTGAAGATGAGCTCGAGAAGATAGGTAAGACAAGGGAGACAAGGGAGATATTCAAGAAACTCGGCATTTGGGACGATATTGAGAGAGCTAAGAAGAACACAAAGGTTAGAGCTGGAAAAGGTAAGATGAGAGGAAGGAGATACAAGAAGGCTAAAGGTCCACTCATCGTCGTTGCAAAGAATGAGGGAATACTCTTGGGCGCAAGGAACCACCCAGGTGTTGATGTTGTATTAGTTGACAACCTTGGAGTTGAGATGCTTGCTCCAGGTACACACCCAGGAAGATTGACAATCTGGACAAAGGGTGCAATTGAGAGATTGAGGGAGATTTACGGGTGATGAAGATGGATCCGTACAAGGTTATTATCAGACCTGTTGTTACAGAAAAGGCAGTTTCATTGATTGAAAAAGAGAACAAGCTCACATTCATCGTTGACAGAAGAGCGACAAAGCAGGACATCAAGAGGGCTGTGGAGGAAATCTACAATGTTAAAGTTGAAAAGGTCAATACACTTATTACAATGAAAGGCGAGAAGAAAGCATATGTTAAGCTCAAGCCTGAATACAGTGCAAGTGAAATTGCTGCCAGGATAGGATTGTTCTGAGGTGGGTGAGAATGGGTAAGAGTTTGATTCAACAGAGGAGAGGTAAAGGAAGTCCAACCTTTAGGGCTCCGTCTCACAGGTATAGGGGAGCTGTGAGGTATATACCCCTTAACCTGACAAAGGAAAAGACAATCGTTGGTAAGGTCGTTGAAATCCTCCACGATCCTGGAAGAACCGCACCAGTTGCAAGGGTTAAGTTTCAAAACGGTCTTGAAAAGCTCATCATAGCCCCAGAGGGACTCTTGGTTGGAGATGAGATAGCAATTGGACCAAACGCACCAATCAGGATAGGCAACACACTTCCGCTTGCAATGATTCCTGAGGGAACTTACATCTATGACATTGAGGCAGTTCCGGGTGATGGAGGAAAGTTCGTAAGAGCCGGCGGTAGCTATGCATTAGTTGTCAGCAGAGAAAAAGACAAGGTCATTGTTCAACTGCCGAGCGGTGAGCTTAAAGCATTTAACCCAATGTGCAGAGCAACAATTGGTGTCGTTGCTGGAGGTGGAAGGTTAGAGAAGCCATTAGTTAAGGCGGGTAAGGCATACTATGTCATGAAAGCAAGGAACAGGTTCTGGCCAAAGCCGAGAGGTGTCAAGATGAACGCTGTGAACCACCCACACGGTGGTAAGGAGCACCACATTGGTAGACCAAGCACAGTCTCTCGTAGAGCCCCACCTGGAAGAAAGGTTGGTCATATCGCTGCGAGAAGAACTGGTAGGAGAAAGTGAGGTGATTTGAATGGCAAGAAAAGAGTTTAGATATCGCGGTTACACCCTTGAAGAGCTCTTAAATATGCCTCTCGATAAAGTGGCTGAGCTTTTCCCTGCAAGACAAAGAAGAAGTTTGAAGAGAGGTTTTAGTCCAGAGCAGAAGAAGCTCTTGAGGAAGATTAGGCTGGCTAAGAAGGGCAAATACAAGAAGCCCATCAGAACACACTGCAGGGACATGGTTATCCTCCCAGAGATGGTTGGTATAACAATCTACGTTCACAATGGAAAAGAGTTCGTGCCCGTTGAAATAAAGCCAGAGATGATAGGACACTACTTGGGTGAGTTTGCATTAACAAGAAAGAGAGTCCAGCACGGTTCACCTGGTGTTGGTGCAACAAGATCATCAATGTTCGTTGCAATCAAGTGAGGTGGTATGAATGTCCAGAGGAAGATTTGGCTACTCTTTCCAAAATTTTGATCCAGATAGGATGGCGAGAGCAAGTGGAAGGGACCTGAGGATTTCACCAAAGTTTTCCGTCGAGATATGCAGAGAGATTAGAGGAATGATGCTTAACGATGCAATAAAATTCCTTGATGATGTTATTGCAATGAGGAGACCAGTTCCATTGAGAAGGTTCAATGACTCACAGGGACACAAAAGAGGAAAGGGCTTTGGTCCAGGTAGGTATCCAATCAAGGTTGCAAAGGCAATAAAGAAAGTTCTCCTGAATGCAAAGAACAACGCAGAGCAGAAGGGGCTTGATCCAGACAAGCTTAAGATCATCCATGCAGCAGCCCACAGGGGTCCAGTGCTTAGGGGCTACATCCCAAGGGCTTTCGGAAGGGCCACACCATTCAATGAGGAGACAACGCACATTGAGATAGTTGTTGAAGAGGTAAGGAGGTGAGCTCATGGCTATTGAGAGATACTTCATTAGAGAAGCAGTTAAAGAAATGCTCATCGATGAATATCTGGAAAAAGAATTAAGGAGAGCAGGTTACGGTGGACTGGACATTAAGAAAACACCTCTTGGAACAAAAGTTATAATCTTTGCAGCAAATCCTGGTTATGTTATAGGCAGAGGTGGGAGAAGAATCAGGGAGCTCACAAGGATTCTTGAGAGGCAGTTTGGATTGGAAAATCCACAGATTGAAGTTGAGGAAATTAAGAACCCTTACCTAAATGCGAAGGTTCAGGCAGTTAGGCTTGCTCAAGCTTTAGAAAGGGGCGTTCACTTCAGAAGGGCAGCTTATGCAGCAATTAGGGCAATTATGAGGAATGGTGCAAGAGGCGTCGAGATTCGCCTAAGCGGGAAGCTTACAGGTGAGAGGGCAAAGAGCATTAGGTTTTACCAGGGCTACCTTGCAAAAGTCGGAAATCCTGCAGAAACGCTCGTTAGCAAGGGATATGCACAGGCTTTGCTTAAGCTTGGCGTTATTGGTGTTAAAGTTGCAATAATGCCGCCAGAGGCAAGGCTTCCAGATGAAATTGAGATTATTGAGAAGCCACTTGAAGAAGAGGTGAGCGAATGATGAAGCCCAGTGAAATTAGAGAGATGAGCTTGGAAGAGATTGAGCAGAAAATCAGAGAGCTTAGGCTTGAACTTGCTAAGGAAAGGGGAATGCTTACGATGGGAACGTCTTTGGAGAACCCAATGGTTATTAGGAATCTTAGACGGGATATAGCCCGTTTGTTAACAATTAAAAGGGAGAAGTTGAGAGAAAGAAGGTGATGTTTGGTGCCAAGGATAGTAAACCCTCTGGATGAGATGTTATTTAAAGAGGTATTGAAGGAACAGCAGAGGATTAAGGTCTATATTGAACGTGCAAGGTATGGAAAGCTGAAGACAATAATTGAGGGTATAGACGAGAAGGAATTTGACCTTGAGGAAATAGCAAAAAAACTGAAGGCGAAACTGGCATGCGGAGGAACAGTAAAGAAGGGAAGAATCGAGCTTCAAGGGGATCACAGAGAAAAGGTCAAGCAATTGTTGGCAGAGTATGGATTTTCAGAGGACTTAATAGAAATCGAGTAAACAGGAAAACATTAATATGGCATGAGCTGATAGGGCTGAAGGTGAGAGTCAGAAAGAGCTCTCATCCAGAGCTGGTTGGCATCGAAGGTTACGTAATAGATGAGACCAGAAATACGCTTACAATCGTCGGGGAAAAGGTTTGGATAATCCCCAAAAACGTTGCTGAATTTGAGTTTGAAGTTGGCGATAAAAAAATCGTGATCGATGGAAAGGAACTGATTGGAAGACCCGAGATGAGATTGAAGAAGAGGTGGAGAAAATGAGAGACATTGGGTTGAGAATTCAGCCTCCCGCTGAAAAATGTGATGATCCAAAGTGCCCCTGGCATGGGCACTTAAAAATCCACGGTAGGGTATTTGAAGGAATAGTCGTCAGTGACAAGCCAAGAAGGACAGTTACAGTTGAAAGGCAGTACTACCACTACCTTAGAAAGTACGAGAGATACGAGCTCAGAAGGAGCAAAATACATGCACACAATCCGCCATGCATCAATGCCAAAGCTGGTGATAAAGTGTTGATTGCTGAAACGAGACCATTGAGCAAGACAAAGCACTTTGTCGTTGTTGCAGTTTTGCAGAAAGCTGGTAAGAGGTGATTGTGATGGCAAAGAGAGGAAAGAAAGGTGCTGGTGCAACCAGAGGTGTTTCCCCTGTAAGGCCTACAAGAGCTTTACCTGTTGGTGCTTACCTCAAGGTTGCTGACAACAGCGGTGCAAAGGTAATCCAGATCATTGGTGTCGTTGAATATCACGGCGTTAGAAGAAGGCTGGCAAGTGCGGGCGTTGGAGACATGGTAGTTGCGACAGTTAAGAAAGGAAGACCAGACATGAGACACCAAGTCGTTAGAGCAGTCATCGTTAGGCAGAGAAAAGAATACAGAAGATTGGATGGTATGAGAGTCAAATTCGAGGACAATGCAGCTGTTATCACAACAGAAGATGGTGTTCCAAGAGGAACTGAAATCAGAGGACCAATTGCAAGAGAAGCAGCTGAGAAGTGGGTTAGATTGGGTGGTATTGCGAGCATAGTATTGTGAGGTGAGAGAGATGAGACTTAAGAGTAAGCAACCGAGAAAGCAGAGGAAGTTTTTATATAACGCTCCTCTCCACTTAAGGCACAAAATAATGAGTGCCACACTATCACCAGAGCTCAGGGAAAAATACGGCGTAAGAAACCTGCCAATAAGGACTGGTGATAAGGTTAGAATTATGCGCGGAGATTACAAGGGCATTGAGGGTAAAGTTGTTGAAGTTGACTTAAAGAGATACAGGATTTACGTTGAGGGGGTTACACTTAAGAAGGTCAACGGGACTGAAGTGTTCTACCCAATACATCCCTCAAACGTCATGATTGTTGAGCTTAACCTTGACGATGAGAGAAGGAAGAAGATAATTGAGAGGAGGGCTTGATTATGGCAAGAAAGGGTGCTAAGAGGCATTTAAAGAGGCTTGCTGCTCCGACTCAATGGTATATTGAGAGAAAAGCCTATAAGTGGGCTGTGAGACCAAGGCCAGGACCACACAACATGAGAACATCAATTCCGCTTCTCTACATCGTTAGAGATTACCTTGGCTATGCAAAAACGGCAAAAGAGGCAAGAAAGATACTCAACGAGGGCAAAATCCTTGTAGATGGAAAGGCAAGGAAGGACTACAAGTTTCCAGTTGGAATTATGGACGTTGTTTCAATCCCAGAGACTGGTGAACACTACAGGGTTTTACCAAACAGGATTGGTAAGCTCATCCTTCACCCAATAAGCGAGGAAGAGGCTAAGATAAAGCCACTTAGAATTACCAGGAAGGTCATGGTCAAAGGAGGAAACCTTCAGATTGGCTTCCATGATGGGACTAACTACCTCGTAAAGCTCAGCTCACTCACAGATGAAGTTAAAGACCGCTTCAAAACATCATACACAGTCTTCATGAAGATGCCGGAGAGAGAAATCACTGAGATACTTCCGTTTGAAATCGGTGCATATGTCTTCGTCACCCAGGGTAAGAACGTTGCAAGAATTGGTAAGATAGTTGAGGTCAGACACTTCCCAGCAGGCTGGCCAGATGTCGTTACAATTGAAGATCAAGAAGGCGAGCTCTTCGACACGCTCAAAGAGTATGCCTTCGTTATTGGAAAGGACAAGCCAGGGATTTCACTGCCATGAGGTGAATTGAAATGATAGCAAATAGGGAGCAGATTTTAGCTGATTGGGAAGCCCATCCAATGAGGAGACCGAGGATAGCTAAGGTCACAATCAACATTGGTGTTGGCGAGAGTGGAGAGAGGCTAACCAAAGCAGAGACAATGCTCCAGCAA
>JALTMZ010000165.1 GCA_027001105.1 Thermococcus sp. | reverse complement strand
CAGGATAAGTTGTGCAAATAATTCTGTTAAATACCCCCTGACACTTCAGTTGAATTTTTATACTTTCCCCATAACTATTATCTTGGTGGTGTAGCTATGAAACCCATTATAGGCATTGTGGCACAATTCGACTGGGAAACGGGTGCTCTGACAATAAATGATATGTATGTTAAAAGAATTAAAAAAGCTGGGGGAATACCCGTAGCAATTCCTCCCCTCGTTGGAATAACAGATGTCCTTGAGGCAATGGATGGTTTGATTTTTCCAGAAGGACCAGACATTCATCCTAAATATTATGGGGGAGAGCTGACGACAAAAATAAGGAATTTAGATGTTCAGAGGGATGAATTTGAGCTTACTTTAATTAGAGCAGCTCTTGAAAAGAACCTCCCCATCTTGGGAATTGGGAGAGGTGCCCAAGCCCTAAACGTTGCCCTTGGAGGTACCCTCTATCAAGATGTCGTTAGTGAAATTCCAAAGGCTATAAAGCATGACTGGACAAGTGGGGGGAGATTCTTAGTTCATCCCAGCTGTAAAGTTCATGAAGTCAGGATAAAAACCAATTCAATGCTGTTTGAAATTCTAAAGGAAAAGCTGAACATTGAAGGGACAAATGAAGTTTTTATCGGCGTTAACAGCTTCCATCATCAGGCTATTAGAAAGCTTGGAGATGGCATTAAACCAGTTGCCTATGCTGATGACGGTATAATTGAGGGTATTGAGATTCCGGAGAAGTTTGCCATTGGTGTTCAGTGGCTTGCAGAATACATGGATGAAATGCAGCCCCTCTTTGATGCCTTAGTCGAAAAAGCTCTTGAGTATAAGAAATGCAAAATCAGGGAAGAAATAAAGGAGGAAATTATAAGACAAGAAAGTGAAACAGGAAAAATGGCAGAAGAAATAGTTGAAGAAATTATAGAGGAACTAAGTGAGAGCCATCACAGGTAGGGTAAGAATAATACCCCTCTCTACATGAGCCGAATGTAATCCCTTTCTCTTCAATGATCTTCCTTGCCTCCTCTAAGATTTTCATTCTGAAGTCTTTGGGGAGGTAATAGTATCCACCAATTCTTTCTCCCCTCCTATATAATGGCTCAAGCTTTTTCATGAGCTCTGGGAATTTTGCTTTCATTCTTTTCCATGAATCTGGTCTGAGCTTCAGAGTAGAAACTGTTATATGTGAAACAAAGCTCAGTGCACTGACAGTTTCCTCAAAATCTTCCCATGTGTAAAATGGTATTATCGGGTCTATCCTTGCATAGACTGGAATTCCGCTCTTTTTTGCTTTTCTTAGAGCTTTTATTCTGTCTTTAGGTGAGGGAGCATTTGGTTCCAATGCCTTAGCCTTTTCTTCATCTATTGTTGTCACCGTTATCCCTACGGCGCATTTGAGTTCTTTTAGAATGTCCAAATCACGCTCAAAAATATCTGATTTTGTTAAGATCATGCACCTTATGTTGTATCTTTTGAAGAGCTGGAGAACTTTTCGTGTAATGCCTAACTGCCTCTCAATTGTTGGATAGGGATCGGAGGAATAGGAGAGTGAGACTATGAACCTCTTATCAAATTTTCTAAGCTCTTTCTCAAGATTAAGAAGGAGGTTCTCTTTAATTCTAACCTTAAAAGCTTTGGGAATGTAAGCTGTTATGTAGCAGTAAATACAAGCATGATCGCAACCTGTATAAACGTTTAGTGTATATTTAAAGGGACATGTGCAGAGCTTTGATTTCCATGGATCGAAGGGTCGTATATACATGAGATAAAGTTTACAAAGCTATTTAAAAAGAATTTTCTCTAATTGATATCCGGGTGGTAAAATGATAACAGGGAAAGTTAGATGGCTTGGGAATGAAAAATTTGAGGCAAGTGTTGAAGAAGGAGGAAAAATAATCTTTGGAGAAAAGGGCATCTCTCCAATGAGAACCCTTCTCTTAGCTGTTGCTGGATGTACAGCCATTGATGTTGTCATGATCCTGCAGAAAATGAGAGAACCAATCAAAGACCTCGAAATTGAGATAAGCGGGGAAAGGAGGGAAGAACATCCGAGGATTTACAAAAAGGTTCACATCCACTATAAGATCTATGGAGATGTAAAGCCAGAAAAGGCTAAACGAGCAATAGAACTTAGCCAAAGCAAATATTGCTCAGCTTCGGCACATTTGAAGCTCAGCGGAACTGAAGTTTCATACACGTTTGAAATTATCAATGAATGAAGTTTTACAAGTATGAAAAACTTTAAATGTATTAGCATCATAGTTCATTCCAAGGTGAACTGAATGAGGGGAGATTTAATTAGAATCCTAAGTGCAGTTGAGGAAAAAGCCAATGAGCTCAAAATGGACGGTTTTGAACCTGATATTGTTCTCTTTGGAAAGGAAGCCTATGAGTTCTTAAAGGCTCAGGTGGATGAGGAATTTGGTGGGGATGAGAGAATTACAGAGGTTTCAGGCTTAAAAGTAAGAGTCCTTGAAGAGCTTGGTAGGGACGCTGTCGTTATAGATTCCAAGATGCTTGGAATTGGATTGGGTGGAGCAAAGAGGATAAGGGTAATTAAAGATTAAGTTTGTAGCCATCAAGAATCAGCAGACTCAAAGCAATTGCCGTTATATCCGCCAAACTCCCGGGATTCCTTAAATCCCCTTTTTCCCTTAGGAATTTATCCAGTTCATCGATACTGAGAGTTCCATCCAGTGTTTCTCTTGCCTTCCTCATTATAAGTTCGGCCTCAGTCTTTCCAGCTTTTCTGATAATAAGGGTGTCTGGGGTTGATGCTAAGAGTTCAATAAACGCATTTAAAACAGCTTCTTCAAGGCTGAATTCCTTGGTTAATTCTTTGAGCCTCAGGAATGTCTTGTAACTGAGTTCATACCCACTTAACCATTCACAAAAAATAAGCTCTCTTTCACAGCTTATTTCAGCTAAGCGTTTGAGATTGATTCTGTCTCTGAAAAGCTCATCAAAAACATTCTCATCATAAACATCATATTTAACCCCACTCTTTATTCCTTTGGGATTGGCGATTCTTATTGCCTTGTAGAACTCCATTGTGTCTCTAACTGTTGAACGTTCAATTAACCTTTTTACAAGTTCTCTGGCATCATAAAGGTTTTTTGAGATGGTTAAAGCAATTACAAGAGGAATCTCCAGTGTTATTATGCCAAAATTGGGATTTGCATCTTGTGCAGCTTTTGCATTTTGGACTGCTCTTTTGATCATTTCTCCGATATTGGCCTCACTTAGCTGATAATCTCCCTTCTTAATTAATCTGCCAACCTCCGTTGCCTCGTAAAGGATATCGATAATGGCGACGTTTCCAAAGAGAAAATGATAGAGAGTTAAATCCCCGAAATCTCTAAAGCGGTTTACATTGCCAGGTTTTGGAATCGTAACCTCAAGCAAAGGTCCAAGTGTGAAGGCTTTTATTATCTTCCACCTCTCCATTTCTCTCAGCTCACTTTTATTCTTCCTATTACGCTGTCAACTATCAGCTTTAATGTTTTTGTGCCGCTTTCATTGGAGTTAATCTCAAGTTTTGTTGCGGAGTCCCTTATGATAGGTACAACTTTATATTCTGATGGTACATCAATTGTTACATCGCCGATTCCATCTTCTATGGTAACCTGAGAGCAATCCTCAATCTCTATGTTGAAATCCCCAACGAAGTCGCTCAGATAGAGTTCCTCACTTCTCATTTGTGAGATGCTGAATCTTCCAACGGTGTTTTTTATCGTGATTTGGCTTAGGCTGTCTTCGAGATTTATGTAATAATCCCCAACAGTGTCGCTTATTTCAAGGCTTTTTAAGAGTCCTTTGCCTACCTCCACGATCAGCTTGCCGTTTTTATATCTGTTGCATACCTCAGTGCATTTCAGAATAAGGGCATCTCCGCTTATTTCTGCCTGAACAGGAAGATTTGATGTGACTTTTATTGAGTTTCCATCAGTGCTTATTATTTTAGCTTCAGCTACAATGTCTTGAATAATCAGCTCAGAGGCTTGGAATTCTCCAACGGTATGCATCTCTCCCTCAATTTTCTCCCCAAACCAATCTCCTATCGAGTACCAAGAGGTGGTGCCGACATCAGGAACTACTAAGTAAAGGGCAACATAGAGAATAAAGATTGCACTAATTGTAGTTCTCCAAGCTTTGTTCTTTGAGAGCAGGTATAAACCAAAGCAGATAAGAGCAACACCCCAAAATGATGCCTTTATGTAATGAGCATAGGGGGCTAAATATGTTAGCGTCTCAGGGTAGAACTTTTTGAGGAGTATTAATGCTCCAAGGAACAAAAGGAAAAGTCCAAGTGTTCTCCCCATGTTTTCACCCCCTGATCAGCAAGTATATTCCAAATAGGAGCAGCAAGACTGCTAAGAGAATATCACCTTGAAGATACCACATGAAGGGAGCTATCTTTCTTAAAATCAGAACTCCACCGAGAATTATTAAAATTAATGCAAGGAGTTTCTCATTGTTGTGATCTTTAACCGTTGGAGTTGGCTTTTTAGAGCTAAATGCTTGTGTCAGTGTTTTATCAATCTCTTTTGCAATTTTTTCTGCTTTTTCAGGAAGCTTATCAAGGGATATCTCCTCCTCAGGCTCTTCCGGCATTATGAGGGCCAAGGCGAAATACATCAGTATCGCTGTTACAGGAGCCAAAAAAAGCAGGATAACATAGATTATCCTCACAAGTGTAGGATCAACATCAAGGTATTTTGCTATCCCTCCCAAAACTCCCAAAAATATTTTCTCATCCTTTGAACGATAAAGCCTTCTCTTTTCCATTCCTACCCCCTCATGTAAATTTAGTACTCACATATGGTGTTTCTGTTACTAAAGTCCAAAGAAGAGATATATAAAAATTATCCTCCAAAAAACTAAGAAACAGGGGAAGAATCACTTTAACAGCTTAACAAACTCTCTCATCCAAGCATATAAATCGCTGGGATGTCTTGAGCTTACCCAATTTCCATCGACTACAACTTCTTTGTCTATGAACTCCGCTCCAGCGTTAATAAGATCATCTTTAATTGTTATTACACATGTTCCTTTTCTTCCCTTTAGGACTCCAGCTGATATCAGAATTTGAGGCCCATGGCAGATTGTTGCCACTGGTTTTCCATCGTTGAACATCTTCCTCGCTATTGCCACAGCCTTTTCATTGATCCTTACTCTCTCCGGTGCTTTTCCTCCCGGTAGAACAAGGGCATCGAACTCATCTGGATCAACTTCATCGAAAGTTAAATCAACCTTAACCCTGTATCCATGCTTCCCGGTTATATAATCCTTCTTGTTGCTTGCTATAGTCACTTCGTGCCCTTCTTCCCTTATGCGGTGAAGGGGGTAAATTAGCTCAATATCCTCAAAGTCATCTGCACTCAGAAACAGCACTTTCATTTTTGACACCTCCATAATAACGTTCAGATAAGATTAGAACTGCATCTTTATAAACATTTTCACTTAAAAATGGACAAAAATGGGTAAAGAACTTAAATTAGAGGGGAAGCTCCGTAGTTTCTTTATGTACCTTCAGAACTACCATTGTGTGCGTCGCCTCAACGCCATCAATCTCTCCAATTTTGTCAAGGAACTCATTAAGCTCTTCACTTCCTCTTGTTCTAATTTTAACTATCATATCATAGTCCCCAGTAGTCTCATAAATTTCCACAATTTCAGGGTATTTGACGAGTTCTTTGGCAACATAAGCGTATTTTCCAGCTTTTGCTTTAATTAGGACAAACGACAGCATTGTGAATCCAAGTGCCTCGGGGTCAAGAATTACAGTAAACTTTTTGATCACGCCATTTTCTTTAAGCTTCTTTATCCTTTCGTAAATCGTCGATTCAGCCAGACCAACTGCTTTAGAAATTTCCCTCAGGGGAGTTCGGCTGTTCTTCTGAAGTATTCCCAAAATTTTTTTGTCAGTATCATCAAGAGTAGCCCTCACCATCTTCCACCCCTCTAAAATTTTTCGGCAAAGTATATAAATTTGATGATATTTGAACGAGGTACATGAGAACCATATCTTTATAAAATCACTCCATTAACATCTAATGGCGAGAGTAGCGTTTTTAAAGAGGTGACTTTTATGCCGACCAACGTTACAGCAGAGTATCTTGCGGCAGAAGAGGAATATAGGAATGCAAAAACAATCGCAGAAAAAATCAAAGCACTTGAAAAAATGTATGCAACTGTTCCAAAGCATAAAGGAACAGAAAAGCTCAGACTCCAAATAAAGCGAAGATTAGCAGAGCTTAGAAAGGAGCTTGAAAAGCAACAAGCTCAGAGAAAGGGAGGTGGGTATTCTTTCAGTGTTAAAAAAGAAGGTGCAGCCCAAATAGTCCTTGCTGGTCTGCCGAATGTAGGTAAATCATCTCTTCTAAGGCAACTTACTGGAGTAGATACTGATGTTGCTGATTATCCATTCACAACTGTTGAGCCAATTCCAGGAATGATGAAACACAAAGATGTTCAAATCCAGCTGGTTGAAGTTCCCGGTTTAGTTGAAGGTGCGTCATTGGGAAAAGGCATGGGAACTCAGCTTTTGGCTGTGATTAGAAATGCTGATGCAATTGCTATTGTTATTGATCTCTCTCAAGACCCCATCAGACAGATGGAGATAATTCTAAAAGAGTTTGAAAGAGCAGGAATTAAAATCAACAAGAGGAGACCCAGAATTGAGATCAAGAAGATGCCCTATGGGGGAATTGTAATTAACGGGCAGGAGAACATTAAAGGTGATATCGAAGAAGTCATGAAAATGCTCCGCGAGGAGAAAATTCACTCTGCTGAGATAACAGTTAAAGAACCGGTAACGCTTGAAGAGTTCGCTGATGCTCTGGATGAGAGTTTAGTATGGAGGAGAGCAATAATTATTGCAAATAAGGGAGATGCCCCTGGAAGCAGAGAAAACTACGAAAAATTGGTTAGAGAATATGGGGATCGCTTTAAAATAGTTCCCGTTTCGGCAAAGAAGGGGATAAACATTGACGCAGTTAAGGATGCTCTCTATGAGCTGGCTGATATAATTAGAGTTTTCACAAAATCTCCAGGAGAGGAACCGGCTTATCCTCCAATTGCTCTTAAGAAAGGTGCAACTGTTTTGGATGTTGCAAAGAGAATTCACAAGGATTTTGCCAAGAAATTCAAATATGCAAGGGTATGGGGTAAAAGTGTGAAATTCCCAGGGCAGAGGGTTGGAGCTGACCATGTATTAGAGGATGGCGATATAGTTGAGATTCATGCACGGTGATATCGTTACATTAAGTCTTTGAATTTAAACTTGTCTCCGGTTAGACTATCCATCACATAGACTTCTTCATCTTCTTTAAATATCCAGAATACTTTGTATGCTTTCACTTCTTTTACTACCTCCACTTTTGGCGTCCACCAGCTTATGACCATCAGGTTTCCCCAATTAAATGCACTCTCTACTGCTTTTTGTTTTGCTTCCTCCTCTGTTATATTCGATGGCATAATTGCATCTTCTGAGACTTTCCACTCTTGGATGTCTATAATACCGTCTCCTCTTTCAACTCCAAAACGGTAGCAGTCAACATATGCAAAATAGTCCATGACTCTATCGGACATTTTTAGACGTTTGTAAAAGAGTTTTATGTGGTATATTCTGTAAGGGTAGAGAACAAATTTTGCATTCCTTTTATCTTTTGGTTTAAATACTGGCTTCATGACTTTAACCGTTGCGATTCCCATTTGACCATCCCCATAACAGTTTAACATACTCCTTGCTTATAACACTAATTGATGAAGTATAATTCATAAAAATCTGTTGCACATATCCAAATTTTGTGCGGCGTTAGTTTTATATACGTAAAGTGTATAAATGAAAATTGCAGTACATTGTTGCTGCATCAAGTTATTGGAGGTGAAAAAAATGGGCCTTAGTGGCGCTGCTTGGGCAACATTGATTGTACCCACTCTTTTAGGGATTTTAGTGATGGTGCTGTATGGCTTTTGGGACAAAATAACAGGCAAAGAATACTATGTAGACGATGAAATACTGGCATACGACGAGGAGCTGCTAAAAGAGCTTGAGGGGGGTAAGAGATGAACGCTGGCATACTGATTGGTTTCTTGGCATACTTGGCCCTTTTGGCATATATCGGCTGGTGGGCAAACAGATTTACAAAAACCGAAGATCAGTATTTCGTTGGTGGGAGAAAAGTCCACATTCTTGCTGCTGCTCTCAGTGATAAAGCAAGTGACTTCTCTGGCTGGCTGATGCTTGGTTATCCAGGAAGTGCATTTAAAGCGGGTTTGGGTGCATTTTGGGCGGCAATTGGATGTCTCTTTGGAACCTTGGCAGACTATGTACTGATTGGGCCAAGATTGAGAATTTATGCAGGTAAATTCAGGGCAATTACAGTCCCAGACTACTTGGAGGCGAGGCTTAAGGATGATACAAAGCTGATTAGAATCCTTGGTGCTGCGATTATATTGGTTTTCATGACAGCTTATGTAGCAGCACAATTTGCAGCTGGTGGAAAAGCCTTAGCCCAGGCGTTTGACATCAGTGTAAACACCGGTATCTTAATAACTGTGATTATACTGACCGCCTATGTTATTACGGGAGGATTCTTTGCAGTTGTCTGGACAGATGTAGTGCAGGCGCTGTTTATGCTGCTGACACTTATCATAGTGCCTATTTTGGCCCTTGCAAAGATTGGCGGGCTTGAAAAGGCAACCCAATACATGGAGCCTGCAAAGCTGCATCCATTCGGAGGCGCTGTCGGGTTTGCTGCATTGATTTTTGCCATCGGTTATGCTTCATGGATCGTGGGTTATCTTGGTCAGCCTCACATAGTCACAAGATACATGAGTGTTGAAGATCCAAGGAAGCTCAGGAGGCCTGGTATATTCATCAGCGGCATATGGACAATTATCGTGCTTTGGGGTGCATTCTTTGCTGGATTCCTCGGATATGCTATGGTGAAGGCAGGTATTTTACAAGTCAGTGATCCAGAGAGAGTCATTCCTGCAATGGCTGTTGAGCTCATGCCCTCCTGGCTAGCTGGATTTGTAATTGCAGGTATAATTTCAGCAATAATGAGTACTGCTGACTCTCAATTGCTGGTTGCTTCTTCAGCGGTTACGAGAGATCTGTATCACAAAGTTCTTGGAAAGGAGCTTGGGAAGAAGCAGATAGTCAACATTGGTAGAATAGTTGTCTTAGGCGTTGCAATCTTTGCTCTCTATGGAGCATTAACGGGAAGCAAGTTCATCTACGGTATGGTTGCGACTGCATGGGGCGGCTTGGCTGTTGGATTTGGTCCAATATTAACCCTAAGTCTTTGGTGGAAGAGGGTTACAAAAGAGGCTGGAATTATAGGGATGGCATACGGTTTAATCTCTGAGGTCATCCTTGAGTCAAAGATTTATGGCTGGGCATTCAATCCAAATGCCCCGGGATTCTTTGGAACCCTTGGATCAATCTTCAATGGCGTTCCAGTGTTCTTCATAAACTTCTTTGTCACACTGTTTATAATAATCATTATCAGCCTATTAACGAAGCCACCAGAAGATGTTGTTAAGCTTCATGAGCAGATTTTCAAGAAGGTTCCAGTGCAAGAAGGTGGCAGGAAGGTCATGGAGGCGAGGGCAAAGAGCCAAATTGAAAATGTTGCAGAGTTTATCAAAGCCAGAGGGTTTGCTTGATTCTTCATTCTGTTTTTAACTTTTTGTTTAAAACCTTTAGTTTCAACATTAAGGTTTATAAGTCTCAGAGAGTTCTACAATATGGGATTAAGCTAAAGAAGGTGATATCATGCGCCCTTTGGATCTGTATGAGAAGGATTCTTCTAAGAAAGTTACAATTTATTTTGAGGGGAAGTCTCTTGAAGCATACGAAGGAGAGCCGATTCACGTTGCACTGCTTGCAAATGGTATAAAATGGATTACACTGAGCGGACATGGGCGAAAAAGGGGGGCATTCACTTTCGGCCCAGTTCTCGTAACTGTTAATGGTGTCAGGAACTATGATGGCAGAAAGATTAAGGTTTGGGATGGGATGAAAATTGAAATGCAGAGCTATATGGAGCCTCTGCCGGAACATTTGGGAGAAAAGGGTAAAGTGGAAAGGTATTATACTGATGTTGTGATTGTTGGCAGCGGTGCTGCGGGATTAGGGGCTGCTTTGGAAATTCAGAATGATCTGGATGTCGTTATTTTTGAAGAGAAGGGGAAATTAGGATGGGGATTATTGAAGAGGAGCGTGCCTCTTAGTAATGGCAAAAAACCAAAGGAATTTAGAAAGGAACTTGTTGAACGGCTCAGGGTTAAAACCTTTACAAGAACACCTGTTCTTGGTGTCTTTCGTGACGGAGATTATTTTGTTGTAGTTGCAAATAAGGAAAATGATCTAATAGAGGTTACAGCTAAGATGGTTGTCGTTTCAACAGGAGGAATAGCAAAATTCGCTCTCTTTGAGAACAACGAGATGCCTGGCGTATTTAGAGAGGATTTTGTTCTTGAATTGTTAAACATCTGGGGCGTCAAACCTGGGAACAAGATAACACTCTATGGGGGCAATTCTCAAAACATTGCCAGGGAATTTGAGAATCATGGTTTAAATTATACCCTCATTGAAAATCCGATAGTAAGAGCAGAAGGTGAGAATGAGGTTGAGAGGGTTGTAGATGTAGAAGGAAATATCTATGAGACAGATGCTTTGGTAATCGCTGAAGGATACAGACCAGATATTCATTTAGCACAGCAAGTGGGGGCTGAGGTAACATATGTGGAAGATCTGGGTGGTTATCTTCCTCTTAGGAACAAAAGAAATGAGATTGTTGACGGAGTTTATATAGCTGGAAATGCTTCCTGGATTAAAGGAAGTTACGAGAACTATCTCGAGGGCAGATTAGTTGGAGCTTATATCCTTAAGGAATTTGGATTCAAAAGCAATGTTGATCAAATAAAAGAAGAGTTTCTCAAGAAAATTGGGGATAAGGCATCTCTTCTTGAGGAGGTGATTTTATGATTAAGCTCAACATTGATCTGGAAAAGATCAATCCAGAAGAAGTTTTTATCTGCGGATGTGATGTTACGCTGAAAGACATTCTTGACTTAATTGACCAAGGGATTACAGACATCCAATTAATTAAAAGGTTGACCCATGTTGGTATGGGTTTCTGCCAGGGGAGATACTGCATTGACACAGTGGCTCAGATAATTGCATGGAAGACAGGGAAGGATTTGAAGGAGATAAAGCTGCCGGCTGCCAGAATGCCAGTCAGACCAGTGAAAATGAAGGTGATGGCAAATGAGGAGTGAGATTGTTATCATTGGTGGGGGGATTATTGGAGTTACACTTGCCTATGAGCTTGCGAAAAGAGGAGAGCAGGTTACAGTATTGGAAAAGAAGTACATTGGCTCAGGCTCAACTTTTAGGTGCGGAACTGGAATAAGACAGCAGTTTACTGATGAAGCCAACATTAAGGTTATGAAGCGTTCAGTTGAGCTGTGGAAGAAATACAGTGAAGAATTTGGTTTTCCATTTAAGCAAACGGGATATCTATTTCTTCTCTATGACGATGAGGAAGTGAAGGAGTTTAAGAAAAATATAAAGCTCCAGAACGAATTTGGAGTTCCTACAAGGCTGATAACTCCAGAAGAGGCTAAAGAGATTGTCCCTGTTTTGGACACGAGTGAAGTTATTGCAGCATCATGGAATCCAACTGATGGAAAAGCTGACCCCTTCTTTGCCACAACTGCGTTTGCAAGGGAAGCAGAAAAACTTGGTGCTAAAATTTTTGAATATACCGAAGCCAAGGACATAATAGTTGAGAAAGGTGAGATAAAAGGAGTTAAAACAAATAAAGGCATGATTGAAACAGGGATTATTGTAAATGCCGCAAATGCATGGGCTAAGCTGATTAACACAATGGCTAAAATCCCAATTAAAATCCCAATTGAACCATATAAGCATCAAGGAGTTATTACACAGCCACTTAAGGGAGGACAGATCAACCCAATGGTGATATCATTGAAGTATAACGATGCGTATTTAACCCAAACAGAACATGGTGGTATTATTGGGGGAGTAGGGGTTGAATACGGCCCTACCTACGATTTAACACCTACTTATGAGTTTATAAGAGAAGTTGGTAAAGCATTTACAAAGATAATCCCAGTTCTTGGTGAGCTTTTAATCCTTAGAACATGGGCGGGGTTCTATGCAAAAACACCTGATAAAAACCCAGCAATTGGCAGGATAGAAGAGATTGATGAATTCTACATTGCTGCCGGCTTTAGTGGACATGGCTTTATGATGGCTCCAGCTGTTGCTGAGATGCTTGCAGATTTGATAACAAAAGGAAGAACTGATTTGCCAGTTGAATGGTATGATCCATATCGCTTTGAGCGTGGAGAGTTAAGGGAAACCGCACTCCAGATGGGATGATTTTTACCTTATACTCCTTTTTATTGAAAGATTTTCGTCTATTCTCAGATTAATTGGATATTGTTATATTCTGAAATCTTAATTAGGCAAAAGAAAAGCAACCAAAGGTGCAAAACTTTTTTATCAGAAAATCCTCATAAACAAGTTTTACATATTTCATGATGG
>JALTMZ010000164.1 GCA_027001105.1 Thermococcus sp. | reverse complement strand
TGGCTTCCTGAAGCTCACCCAGCAGCGCCAAGCCCAATTTCAGCAGTGCTTTCTGGTTTGGTAGTTAACGTCGGAGTCTATGCTTTAATTAGATTCCTCTACACGGTTTATGGTGGTTCTTTAGCTGCAGAATTAGCTTATGTAGTCAGCATGCTGAGTGTTATTGTAATTGTCCTGGGTGCTGTTTCAGCACTCTTTGGTGCCTTGATGATGAATGTTCAGAGGGATGTCAAAAAACTAATCGCTTATTCAACAATCATGCACATGGGTTACCTCTTCATGGCTGTCGGGCTTGGCACTCAGCTTGGACTTCAGGCGGCGTTGTTCCATTTGGTTAATCATGCCATTGCAAAGGCATTATTGTTCTTGGTGGCTGGAGTGTTTATTCATGCTGTTGGTTCAAGAGATATAGACGATTTGGCTGGTTTAGGCAGAAGGATGCCGATTGCCACATTTTCACTGGCAATTGCAACGCTAAGCTTGGTCGGAATCCCACCGCTTAACGTATTCTTCAGTAAATTGTTGCTCTTCAATGCTTTCCTTGATAGGAGCTTAGTTTTAGCGTTAGTTCTTGTCCTCAGCTCAGCAACTGCCTTAATTGCTTACATGCGCGTATTCTACGTCGTCTGGCTGAGGAAGCCTAAAGAAAACATGGAAATCAAAGAGCCAACAAGCATGAGTCTGATTTGTCTGCTACTGGCACTGGTGGTGATTATTATTGGACTGATGGCGCCGATTATCACAGATAAGCTCATAACCCCAGCAGCAACTCAAACAATGGACTGCAATAGCTATGTGAATGCAATTTTGAATCTTGCTTCAAGAGTTCTTCACTGATTTTATCCTTTTTCTTCAAATTTTGTTGTATGATTAAAACCCAGAATCCAAATGTTTGTTACCTAAAACCTTAAATATCTCTGCTGAGATCATTAAGATGGACATCTAAACGGAGGCGGTAAAAATGGTTGACTACGAGCTTTTAAAGAAAATCGTTGAAGCTCCAGGTGTTTCAGGATATGAGTTCTTAGGGGTCAGAGATGTTGTTATTGAGGCATTCAAAGATCATGTTGACGAGATAAAAGTTGACAAACTTGGCAACGTTATCGCCCACAAGAAAGGCGATGGTCCAAAGGTCATGCTTGCGGCACATATGGACCAGATTGGTCTCATGGTTACCCACATTGAAAAGAACGGATTTTTGAGGGTTGCACCAATTGGAGGCGTTGATCCGAGAACTTTAATTGCCCAGCGCTTCAAGGTCTGGATTGACAAGGATAAGTTCATCTACGGTGTTGGCGGTTCAGTTCCACCCCACATTCAGAAGCCGGAGGATAGGAAGAAAGCTCCAGACTGGGATCAGGTTTTCATTGACATCGGTGCTGAGAGCAAAGAAGAGGCAGAAGAAATGGGTGTCAGGATAGGTACAATCATTACATGGGACGGTCGCTTAGAGAGATTAGGAAAGCATAGACTCGTGAGCATTGCATTTGATGATAGAATTGCCGTTTATACATTGGTCGAAACTGCAAGAAAGCTCAGCGAGACTAATGCAGATATTTACTTCGTCGCCACAGTTCAGGAAGAAGTGGGTCTTAGAGGAGCAAGGACAAGTGCTTTTGGCATTGACCCAGATTACGGCTTTGCAATTGATGTTACCATTGCAGCTGATGTTCCAGGAACTCCAGAACACAAACAGGTTACCCAGCTCGGAAAAGGAACAGCAATCAAGATAATGGACCGCTCAGTTATCTGTCACCCAACAATTGTTAGATGGATGGAAGAGCTTGCTAAGAAGTATGAAATCCCATACCAGTGGGATATTCTCCTTGGTGGAGGAACAGATGCAGGGGCAATTCACCTCAATAAAGCTGGTGTTCCAACAGGTGCAATAAGCGTTCCTTCAAGATACATTCACTCAAATGCAGAAGTTGTTGATGAGAGAGATGTTGATGCAAGCGTTGAGCTGATGGTTAAGGTTCTTGAACACATCAATGAGATCAAAATCTGATTTCTTTGTTTTTTCTAAAGTCCTTAATATTTCCAAATTTTCTTACAATTAACATAATTTAACACATTCCTTGATGTTTCTGTCTAATTTCCCAAACATTCAATGATTATATGCCATAGTGATAGCCAAATTATAGGAAAGAAAAATAAAGGGATGTTTTTCAAAGTAACTTAGTTACGCTTCCTTAAATCAATTCTAATTTTAATCAGTCTATATGATAGAGGAGGTGACATTATTGAATAAAAAGAAAATCACCATATGGATCGTAGCCATATTATTAGTCAGCTTAGGAGCAGTACCAATATTTCAGGGAGCATATGTAAAAGCGGAAAATAGACAAATATTGGCAATGAGTATTGATTCAAGCAGATTTCCAGATGTTGTGCTCGTGCATGTGTCTGTAGACGTACCCTATACTCTCACAAAGACGGCGTTTGAAATATATGAAGATGGTAAAAAACAACGAATAACAGACTTTGACTATACTGGTGGGAGAAGCTTTGTGGCACCAGTTGACTTAGTTTTCATAATTGACAGAAGTGGGAGTATGGGTGATGACATAAACGATATTAAAAACAATGCATACAAGCTTGCAGAGGATCTCAAGAGCTCAGGCGTTGATGCAAGATTTGCATTAATCACCTTTGGTCTAAATCCCGATGATGCAAGGATTGATCTTCCTTTCACCGATGATGTTTCAAAGCTGAAACAAGCGCTGGACTCAATAGTTATCAATGGTGGAATTGAGTGGAGCTTTGACGGGATCATGGAGGCTTTTAAGCTTAATTTTAGACCAACTGCTCAGAAGGTTTTCATTGTCGTAACAGATGAGGATGATCAATCTCAATCGAAATATTCCGTAGAAGAAATTGCCAATAAAATAAAGTCAGAGGGAGTGTTTTTAGTTCTTGTGTATAACCACAACTATGGATATAGACTTTCTCAGCTTTCCCAAGCTGTTGGGGCTTTGGACATGGATATTCTTGAGGCTCGTCAGAAGGGATTTGGTGAGGTATTGCAAAGGATAACAACAACAATAGGTCAGCAGTACCATATAGGATATTCACCTACTAACAAGAACATGGATGGCAGTGAGAGAGAAGTTAAAGTAGTTATTCATCTTCCAGATGGAAGCACTCTTGAAGCAACGGGAAGTTACGTTGCGCCGGTGGAGAAGAAGAAAAGATACCAGAGATTAACTCCTGAAGAAAAGAAAGTAGCTGAAATAATAAAGAAAATTGATCAATGGCTTGATGTGAATGAAAAATATTTGATTAATTTGAATGTGCCTTCTCTCAGATATCTCTCTGGGTATGATATGGTTAGAAACCCTCTAATTCCACCAGTACCCGATCTAATTAGGGCAAAGTCTATAGCTG
>JALTMZ010000163.1 GCA_027001105.1 Thermococcus sp. | reverse complement strand
TCGACTGGCATATGAAATCAACCAAGGACTACTTCTACCTCCCCCCTGAGGCTTATATGCTACTTTCGAAGCTGAAAGGAAGCTTCACAATCAAGATCTCCGAATATCCATCCAATTACACCCTCGTAGGTCTTTTGAAACTTCCAAATGATAAATACAAACCGCTCCTCCCAGAGGAAAGCACGTTCCACACAGATGGTGGGAGGTTTTACATTCTTTTAGGAAAGTGGAACGTTTACGAGAAAACGGTAAGAATAGACGGGAAAAGTGTAAAAATTACAGCGCTTACCGATGAGCCAGATCCAACAGATGAGCTCGCAAAAATCCTAAAACCTTTATTCTTCTTACTTAATTCCATATCCATACGATAAGTTCATTTACATCCGGATCCAAGGGCATAGAAGCAAAATTGAAGGATTTGGACTTTATGGAGGGGCAGTGGGAACACAATTTGAGAATGTTATTCCTCATGAGGTTGCTCACAACTGGTTTGGTGAGTATGCAGAGCTTGGCCTTTTAGATGAACCCTTTGCGGTGTACACATCTTCCTTATATAACACGACACCTGAGCAGCTGGACTACTGGGAAGGAATATGCCTTAGCTCAAGGGATAGAACCCCAATAGTTGAAATTAACGCAGTTACAAGAAAGCACGAAACCAATCTATATCAGAGGGGAGGGTTTGTTCTTCGGTCACTTCAGTTTGTGGTTAGGAATGAAACATTCTTTGATGGACTCAGAGAGCTCCTTGAGATTTGCCACGCTAAAGAGTGTATCAAAACCGAAGAAACACTAAACCTGATAGAAGAAATCTATGAGAACATGACTAATAAAGACTTAGATTGGTTCTTCAAAGAGTGGTTCTACACAGCAGATTATCCAAACTTCACTGTCTCCAGCTTGAAAGTCATTCAAAACGGCAACAACTATAGGTTAATACTCAACATAACCGAGAAAAACGGTTTTGCAATGCCGCTTGAAGTAAGAATTGTAACTCCAACCGAGAACATTACAAAGAGGATTTTTGTAAACGGCTCGGCTATTTTAAGAGTTGAGTTAAAAGAAATGCCACTCAAGATAATCCTCGATCCAAATGACTGGATCGCCAACATTAACGGGTCTTCTTATAAGATAAACTGGGAGAAATTTACATTTGAGAAAGTTGAGATGGAGGAAAGAGAAATAGGAGGTGTTAAGATAGTTGTGAACTGACTCAGGTATTCAAATGTGCATCAAACTCTTTGCTCTTTCCAAAGTCTGCATAGCTTTTATCTAGGCGCTTGCTCACATAAGGACCGTCTTTTCTATAACCGAACTTTCTGTAATATTCCCTAACTCCAACGCCGCTGATGACAAGCATCTTCTTGACATCAAACTCCTCTTTCGCTATTCTCTCCGCCTCTGCCAAAAGCTCCCTTCCATATCCTCTGTGCTGCCACTCGTATTTAGGTTTGCCCCCAATTGGCACCAATGGACCGTAAACGTGAAGCTCCCTAACAATTGCGGAGGGACAGCAGTTAATCTCTTTGCGATGGGCTTTTTCGCTCGGAATCCTCAGCCTAAGGAATCCAATTAGAATGTCGTTCTTAACGTCCTCAAAGCTGAGAAAAATTTCTATGCCCTCACTTGCCTCATACTCATCTCTCAAAAGCTTTATATGCTCCACCTCAGGCTGAATTCCAAACTTCTGCATTACATGACCGACTTCTCTGAATCTAATCTCTCTTGGCCTTATGCCTCTCTTGATGAGCTCGTTAAAGACGAGCTGTCCTAAGTTGGAGTGCTTAACTCCAGCAGCAATTAAAGGAACGGGAATGTCTCTCTGGATCCTCATAACGCGAACCCACTTTGGAATTATCTTGTAAACCTCCACTAAGAGCTCAACTGCTTCTTCAGTAGTGTATGGTCTGTATTTGCCTTCTCTGTACCACTTGTACAGGATTGTATCCTCCGTTACAAGCGTCGGATAAATCTTCAACATATCTGGTTTAAAGCGAGAATCTTCAAAGATTATCTGGAAGGCCTTTAAATCTCTCTCAAAGTTGCTTCCCGGCAAACCAGGCATCATATGATAGTTTATCTTAAGCCCAGCATCCTTTAAAAGCTGAGTCGCTCTAACAACGTCTTCAACGGTATGTCCCCTCTTGACCCTCTCATATATGAAGTTGAAAACAGTTTGAACACCAAGCTCTACTCTTGTAGTACCAAAGGCGAGCATTCTATCAATGTGTCTCTCAAAAGACCAATCTGGGCGAGTTTCAATGGTCAAGCCGACCATCCTGACCTTTGCCTTCTCATTTCTTCTCTGCTCGTCTTCGAGGTAGTAGTACTTTTTCTTATGAGTTCTCTCCCAAGCGGCTTTAAACTTCGGGTCTTCATCAAATACCGAGTAGTCTTTTTTGACCAGAACTCTAATCAGCTTTTCCTCAAGGTTCTCTACGTCCTTAAAGTAAGGAAAGTCGTTCATTGCCTTAAATGCATTTTTTATGAACCATTCTTGATAATCCAAGTCCATTGCTGGAAATGTTCCGCCTTGAATAATCACTTCAACCTTGTCAATGTCATGCCCTATGTCATAGAGCTGCTTTAAACGGCGGAGCATGATTATGTAAGGATGATAAGCACTTTGAATTGCTCTCAAAGCTGATGGTTCTTTTCCAGTGTAGCTCTGCGGCGAACCTTCAGTAGGGCCTCCAGGACAATAAATGCATCTGCCGTGAGGGCATGGAAAAGGCTTTGTCATCATTGCAACAATCGCAACACCGCTTATTGTTCTCGTGGGCTTCTTCTTAAGGAAGTCTTTGAACTTCTCCCTATCCTCTTTGCTCATAACCCTCAAGATGTCAGCGTTACCGGGAAGCTTGCTCAGATGGTATTTTCTCGCAACTCTAACCTTAACTTTGTTTAATTCCTCTCTGCTTTTAATCTCACCCGAAATTATCATCCGGGCGATTTCCTCGCAGGCTTTTCTATAAGCATCCATCTCTCACACCTCTAATGTCTCACCCTTTGGTTTAAGGAAAGCGGGTTAGCTTAAAAAGGTTGTCAGTTTATATTTACCTTGTGAATAACTCGGCTGGTGAATAAAAATGGCGAGTAGAGACGAGATTGTAAGCTTCCTCGATGAGTACTTGAACATAAAAGCCTTCCCGGACAAATCAAAAAACGGCCTCCAGGTTGAAGGGAAGAGCGAAGTTAACACAATAGCCTTTGCCGTCGATGCATGCTTAGATACTTTTGTGAAAGCAAAGGCATTCAAGGCTGACATGATAATAGTCCACCATGGCATAGTCTGGGGAGGCGTTGATTATATAACGGGGCTCATTCAAAAGAGGCTCAAGTTCCTTCTTGAGAACGACATAAACCTCTACGTTGCCCATGTTCCCTTAGATAC
>JALTMZ010000162.1:2772-3470 GCA_027001105.1 Thermococcus sp. | reverse complement strand
AACGGCGGTAATCCTTTCGGCTCTTTTGGGTAACCGTCCAATTATATGGGCTGTAAGAACCGGTAACGAGGCTGACAGGCCGGTTGAGGAGCTTAAAGCGATAAACAAAAGTGCAAATAAGAGATTTTTCGGCTTTTCCTTCCGCGGGAAAAGGGACATGTGTCTTGCTGCAAGGGAGAAGGGTCTAACAGATACGGATTCGGTAGCGTACTTCTGCAGAACGTTCAAGGCGAAATGCCCGTACTTCGAAAACCTTGCCAACTACCGGATCAATCCTTCAAGGCCCCTGCTTTACTCAGAGATAATCGAGATCTGTCAGTCTGTAGAGGTTTGTCCCTACTACCTCCAAAGGGAGTTGCTTCATCATGCTGACCTCGTCTCTTTGAGCTACAACTACATCGTGCATCCTCAGCTAAGTTGGGTTATAAGGAGCGTTCTTCCATTCAGGGCCTGCTATCTTGTCGTCGATGAAGCCCACAATTTAAGGCTTGTTGGAAGCATATATTCCGATCAGATCACCCTTTCCACCTTCAAAAATTCGATTAGAGAACTGGAATCGTTGGATAGCGAGTTAGCAGAAATCGTCGCTGAAATGCAGGAAACAGCACTGGAGATCAAAGATGAGATGCGTAAAGCAGGGGAAGAGGAGAGAACGATTGATTTAGAAATTTTTCTGGACTTCGAAGAATACTTTCCCG
>JALTMZ010000162.1:0-2762 GCA_027001105.1 Thermococcus sp. | reverse complement strand
CGAGCTTAAAACAGTGGGCGAGGCAATTAGGAAAAGGAGGCTTGAGGAGGGGAAATCTCCAAGAAGCTCTACCTATCATCTCGCTTCCTTCTTCCTCAACTCCATTCCTTTTCTGGGAAAAGATGGAGTCGCTTTCATAGCAACTTCCGAGGCAAAAAATCTGATCATCGAGCGCTGGGACATGAGGAGTGCAGAGATTCTAAGGGATGTTTGGAGGCAGTTCAGAAAATGCGTTTTCTGCTCCGGAACTCTTAAACCGCTTAACGCCTTTGCTGAGACGATAGGATTGGAGGAATGGGAGGGTAAAACCTTTACAACAAAGCTTGGAAAGTCTAGATGTCTGATTGTAAAAGGTCTAACCACGAAAGGAGAAGAACTCAGTAGAGAGGAGATAGATAAGTATGCTAGCTTGATCGAATCATTTCTCGAGATAGACACTAATCTAGCGATTTTTTCTGCAAGCTACAGGATTCAGAACGATCTTCTTTCCAGAATTAGAAGAATTTCGAAAAGAAAAGGGAAGAAAATCTTTGTGGAAAAACAGGGGATGCAGGGTGATGCGGGGAGAAAGCTTTTGGACGATTTTAAGCGTGAAGGTGGGGTTTTAGTCGCTCCGATGACAGGGAGATTTGCCGAGGGTGCAGACTTCCCTGGTGAGGAGTTGGAAGGTGTACTATTGATCGGAATTCCCTTCGACAGGATGACCTTGAGGAGCAAGCTTTACATAGAGTACTACAGACAGCTTTACGGAGATGAAAAGGGTTGGTACTATTCTTATGTGATTCCAGCTTTACAAAGGGCAAGCCAGGCTTTGGGTAGGGCTTTAAGATCTAAAGAAGATAAAGCGCTTTTCATTCTAGGTGACGAGAGGTATGTGGAAAAGACATACTTTAGGTTGCTTCCATCTCATCTCTACCCCAAGGTGGTTGATTTAGTAGCTGCAAGAGAAAAAATACTCAGGGCTTGGACAGAACTTCAAAGGTTAGAATAAAAATCTTTTGCCTTATCTTCTTCCCTCCCTAGCTTCAAAACAGAAGTTGCAGGAAAACTGATGTAAAATTGCCACTACTGAGAAGTTTATTTGGGTATACTAACCCATTGTGCTATTTTATGAGAAATTTATAAAAACCATTGTGCTTAAGAAATTAAGAACTCTGGAAAAAATTCATTCTGTAAAAACTTTCTGCTTGTAATTTTTTGAAATTTGGGAATCCTTAAGTAGTTCAGGAATAAGATATAAGATAAATGCATTAGCAGCTGAATAGGAAGATCGTCTTACCATTTCTAATCACCTTTTGTGAAGATTTTATTTTTTATTTGATTGCTTTTCATAATTTCAATTACAGGCTCAAAACTTAAAAAGCTCAAACCAAAAATCTTTTCATGATTCTGGAGGTCAAAAGGAATCATCTTGAAAAAATAAGGGCTGAAGCTTTAAAAACAAGGGCCGAGCTCTGCGGGTTCATCATTGGCAGGATTGAAGGAAATAAAGCCTTGGCAGTAGAGTTTAGAAGAGCTAGGAATGTTTTAAACTCCGCTATAAGATTTCAAATAGACCCACAGGAATTTTTGAGGGTTCTGGGAGAAGTCGAAAATCGGACTATGGATATAATTGGTTTTTATCATTCTCATCCTTCCTTAGCGTCACCTTCAGCTGAGGATGAAAAATTCATGTCTTTGTGGCCTGACAAGATATGGCTCATAGTCTCGAGTATCAACGGAGATGCGAGAGCCTTTGTTTACAAAGGAAGAATCGAGGAAATTAGATTAAAGGAAATCTAAATAGTTCTAAATGGTTCAGTTATTTCACCATTTATCCAAAAAGCTTTAAATTCTTCCTTTAAAAAAGGAGCGATGATAGGTATTTTTTTCGCTCTCATATCATCGATCCTCTGGGGGATAAACGGGATTTTTCTTAGAAAAGGGCTAGAGCGTGAAGACGTGGTTTCTGCAACCTTTACGGTCATTTTTATAGTTACATGCATAACCTTCCTTTTCTCACTGGCCGATTTGGCAGGGAAAGAGATAAGCATTCGTCCGCAAAAAATTGTGATGCTAATGCTGGCCGGGATAATTTCCTATTTCATCGCCAGAGTTATCACCTATCTTTCCGTCACAACCATAGGCTCATCAAGGGCCTTTTCTGGTACCTCAACAAGGATAATGTTCTCTGCTTTTTTCGGAGTTTTCCTGCTGCATGAAGTCCTCAACGAATTAATCTTGAGCGGAACAGTCCTAATGATTTTCGGATTGTATATTTTCTCAACCGAGAAGATCGATAGGTTCGGGATCTACATCTCAGTTTTGAGCGGCTTTCTTTACGGTTTAGCTTCGCTTTTCATCAAGGAGGGAATGCTCGAAAACATCTTTTTCAGCGTTTTCATCGCCTCGATCTCGGGCTTGGTTATGCTTGGGGCTTTTGCAGCGGCTAAGAATCGCCTGAGGCTTGCGAAGAATAGATATCTGGCAATATCGGCCACATCCCTTGCTTTTGGAAACATTTCATACTACTTCGCCCTCTCGATAACTCCCCTCACGATAGCCGTCCCGATCTCCAATCTCTATCCACTGGTTACAACGGTCCTCTCCTACTTATTCATCCAGAAACTTGAATCTATAGGTTTTAAAACGATTGTAGGGTCTTTTCTTGCGGTTCTTGGTTCTATTTTGATCTCGATTGGGTAATTGAATAAACAACAAACTTTTTTCGGATTCTGATCATAAGCAAACCTGTAATAGACTAAAATGAGAAATCTCAGAGA
>JALTMZ010000161.1 GCA_027001105.1 Thermococcus sp. | reverse complement strand
GTGCCGAAGAGAGTGATGTTGTAGCAAGTGCTGAAGGTTCTACTGGCTTGATAGCTTCTTGTGTCAGTTGAGGAGCATATGCTGGCATTATAAGATTTTCAAGCTTTACCCCTTCAATGCCGACTTCGTACTCCCTTCCACCAATATAAATCTTGATGATTTTGCCTTTTGGTTTCTCTTCAATGGGTTTGAGCTCTCCTTTCTCCCTCAGTTCAAAGAACTCAAGGGCAACTTGGGGGAAGAGTGCATAAGTTAGTATGTCCTCTTCTTTCTTCAGGTATCCCTTCTCTTCAAGCTCTCTTCTGCATTTTTCGAGTACAGGCTCAAGCAAATCAGCAGGTCTAACTGTTATTGGTTCTTCATCTCCAAGAATAACCCGTTTGATCTCCTCCTTTATCGGTGCTGGCGGCTTTCCATAAAGTCCCCTAACGTAGTTTTTAGTTTCCTCTGTAACCATTTTGTACCTTCCGAAAAGGACATTGAAAACCGCTTGAGTCCCAATTATCTGTGAAGTGGGAGTAACTAAAGGAGGATATCCGAGTTCTTCCCTGACCCTCGGAACTTCTTCGAGAACTTCATCGAGCTTATCCAGTGCTTTAAGCTCGCTAAGCTGTTTTATAAGATTGGAATACATCCCTCCAGGAATCTGGTGAAGCAGAACATTTGGATCTCCGTGAAGGGCTCTCTTATTCATTAAGTGCTCATATTTCTCGTCAAGGAGCTTCCTTAGGTAGCGGGAGATCTGAAAGACGAGTTTCATATCAATTTGGGGTTTATCAATTCCCCTTAACGCATGATATATTGTTTGTATTGCAGGCTGTGCTGTTCCATTGGCTAAGGGGTATATTGCAGTGTCTATGAGATCTGCTCCAGCCTCTACGGCTTTTAAATACGTTGCTGATGCCAACCCGCTTGTTGCGTGAGTGTGAACATTAACTTTAATACCATAGCGTTCCTTGATCTCTTTCACGAGTTCATATGCCATTTGAGGATCTAAAAGGGCTGCCATATCTTTGATAGTTATGTAATCCACATCAAGCTCTATCAGCTCATCCACCTTTTTCATATAGTATTCAATTGTAAATATCGGCCCGGTGGTGTAGCATATTGCCCCCTGAACTTCTGCTCCTACCTCTTTGGCTTTTTTAATCGCTGTTCTCATGTTTCTGACGTCATTCAGTGCATCGAATATCCTGAAAATATCAATTCCATTCTTATATGCTAACTCCACGAACTTTTCTACAACATCATCGGGATAATGCTTATATCCAACGACGTTTTGACCTCTCAGAAGCATTTGGAGCTTTGTCTTTTTTATGTGCTCTCTTAGAGTTCCCAATCTTTCCCAAGGATCTTCTCTTAAAAACCTCAAGGCGGCATCGAAGGTTGCTCCTCCCCATACCTCCATTGAATAAAATCCTATTCTGTCCATCTTTTCGGCTATGGGGAGCATATCCTTTGTGCTCATTCTTGTTGCAATCAATGACTGGTGAGCATCTCTAAATGTTGTATCTATTATCTCAACCATTTTTGCCACCGCTATTATTTTTAATTCAATATAAACAGTGGGTAGGGTATAAAACCTCTTTGAACAAACTTTTGTTCAAAAGGAGCTTTATTTGAAAATTTTCTTGCCACTTAAAAAATCAATTTGTAGGTTTTTATGTGTTTTTGGACAAATTTGGATAAAAGTAAAAGAAGAGCACTTTTAAATTAGTCCTTCAGCTTTTGCGGCTTCTTCAGGCTCTTCATTGCGGTGGATTACCCGGAGTATAGCTTTAATCATGGGTTCTGGATTTTCACGCTGGAATATGTTTCTACCAACGACTGCTCCAGCCCCTCCAGCTTCAATAACCTCGTAAACGACCTTTAGGAATTCAAGAGGGTTTTTAGCTTTTGCTCCCCCACTTAGAAGGACGGGAACACCAGCGGCAGCATCGACAACTTTGGCAAATGTCTCTTTTGAACCTGTCCAGTATGTTTTGATCATATCGGCACCCATCTCAGCTGCTGCTCTCGCTCCATACATAACAACTCTATAATCTTCTTTTTTGCCGTATTTTTCGTTGATGTAGGGTCCTCTTGGATAGGAAAACTGGACGACAGGCAATCCAAAATCATGTGCAATGCTTGCAACCTCGGCAAACTGCTTCATCATTATATCTTCATAGGGTGAGCCCCAGTAAACTGTTGCTGCAACTGCATCAGCTCCAAGTTTAATTGCATCTTCAACAAAGCCAAGGGGGCTCTGTAGGAGCTGGTCCTGCTTGGGTCTTAAATTAGTCTTGCTTGTGAGCTTAACCATTAAACCAACATTTGGATTCAAAACATCCCCACTTATCCTTGCGATTCCTGGAAGCAGCATGACACCATCTACTCCAGCCCTAATGACTTTTTTGAGAATTACTCGGGGGTTTACGTGTTCCCAGACTTCATTGAAGTCTTCCGGTCCATGCTCAAATCCATGGTCCATGGCAAATATTAAAGCTCTGCCATCTCTTCTGAAGAACCTTTTAAGCCTTCTCCTAATTCCAACATTTTGAAACGCTTCCATACTAATCACCTTGGGTGATATAGTGATTTTTTGAATTTAAGCTTTGCCATGTAATTTAAATTACCTTCTTCCCAAAATTTTTTGGTGAGGATCATGTTGGATCTCAATACAAAAATCATAGGGAGAAAGATTATATGCATTCAAGAAGTGGATTCTACGAATGAGTTTGCTAAAGAGATAGCTTCTCAGGAAAAGGAAGGAACAGTAGTTGTGGCCGATATCCAGAGAAGAGGTAAGGGAAGGAAACTTAGGGGCTGGGTATCTCCGAAAGGTGGACTATGGATGAGTGTTATTTTAAAGCCTAACGCACATCCAGTGCACATAACGAAGCTTGTATTTGTTTCTGCACTTGCAGTTGTTGAAACTTTGGCGGAATTTGGAATTGAAGGAAAGATTAAATGGCCAAATGATGTTCTTGTCAATAGGAAGAAAATTTGCGGAATTTTAAGTGAAGGAAAATATTCAACGGATAGCGTGGAGTATGTGGTTCTTGGTATCGGGTTGAATGTTAACAATGAAATTCCAGTGGATTTGCTGGATGTTGCGATATCCATGAAGGATGTACTGGGGTTTAGGGTTCCGATTGTTGAGGTTTTTAGAAGTCTTTTGAAAAAGCTGGACAAGTGGTATTTGAGGTATCTTGATGGACAATACGCCCTCATATTGGAAGAATGGAAAGCCTACAGTGCTGTCATTGGAAGGGAAGTTAGAATTGTTGGGGATAAGGAGGAGATCATCGGCACTGCAGTTGATGTAAGCGATGACGGGTCTCTTATCATTGCATTGAAGGATGGTACACTAAAGAAAATTTACTATGGGGATGTTTCCCTTAGATTTTCCTAAGTTATTATATCAATTGTCGAAGTGCTATTAGGCATAATGGAAAATTTAATATACCAAATGTGCATAATCCTCAATTGCTGTCCA